>CALBET010000707.1 GCA_937888665.1 uncultured Acidobacteriota bacterium | reverse complement strand
GTTGTGGCGCAGGCCTTCAGGCCTGCGATCGCACGGCTAAAGCCGTGCGCCACCAGGGGCTACTGCAGCGCGAACACGAACAGGTAGCTCGATGACTCGAGGTTGTCGTATTTCACCGGGTGCAGGTGGCGGCCGCTGCTTTGCACCGCGACATACTGTCTCGGCCCTACCGAATAGGTGACCGGGGCGCCCTTCAGCGGCGTGCCCACGTTGAACCGCCACAACTCCTCGAGCGTCTCGTCGTTGTAGGCGATGACCCAGCCGTCCTGCAGCGCGCTGAAGACGAGTCCGCCCGCGGTTGCGGTGATGCCCGAGCGGACCTCGATGTCGGTGACGACCTTGGCCTTGACCACGTGGTTGTTGGCGTCGAAGGCGGTGATAGAGCCGTAGTAGAGCTCGCTGCTGTACTCGCGTCGTTCGCTGGCGCGGTTGTCGATGTCACCGTCTGGACCGGCCGAGGCCACGGCCGCGCCGTTCTGCGTGAAGCAGCCCTCGGTGCCGACCCCGTAGGCAATCTGCTTGACCGGGTTGAACGCCAGCGGCTGGTGTGCCACGCCGCCGTGCCAGGTCGGGCACGCCCGCTTCATGTTGTCGCGGTCAGCGCGCAGCGCGCGCGCTTCCGGGTTGTAGATCTGGACGTCGAGGTTCGGGTCGTAGTCCACCGGGAGCCCGCTGACCGGGTCGAGCCCGGCGGTCCAGTTCAGATCGTTCACGTATTTGCCGCCCCGGATGAAACTGCCGTCGGTGCGGTCGAGCGAATAGAAGAACCCGTTGCGGCCGTAGTGCGAGACCACCTTGCGCATCTGCCCATTGATCTCGGTGTCGTAGACCATGTGCACGCCCACTTCGTCGTAGTCCCACGAGTCGTTCGGCGTGTACTGGAAGTGCCAGGCGAGTTCGCCGGTCGCCACATCGAGGGCAACGGCCGAGTTCGTGTAGAGGTTGTCACCCGGTCTGAACTCCGGGTCGTAGATGGGATACGGGTTCCCCGTGCCGAAGATATAGAGATTCTGCTCCGGGTCGTACGAACCGGTCTGCCACACGCCACCGCCGCCGGTCTTCCAGGCGTTGTGGTCGTCTTTCCAGGTCTCGCTGCCCGGCTGGCCCGGTTCCGGCACGGTGTACCAGCGCCACAGTTCCTCGCCGGTCTCGACGTCCAGCGCCGCGACCCAGCCGCGCGTGCCGCCGTCGCCCGCGCCGTTCTGCACCAGCACCTTGCCGTCGGCCACCAGCGGCGCCGTGAGAAAACGCTCGCGCCGACCGAATTCCGTAACCCCGGCGACCTCGACGTCCCAGATGATTTCGCCGTCGTCACGGTCGATGGCCACCACCCGGCCGTCCGGCAGGTTCGCCAGGACCTTGTCTTCCCACAGCGCGATGCCGCGGCTGCGCGAGACGTTGCCCTCGTGGTCGACCCCGGGGTCGGCAATCCAGACGTAGTCGCCGCGATCAGGCTGCCGGGCGTCGATCTTGTAGATGGTGCCCCAGCCGTCGGTGGTGTACATGAACCCGTTGTCGACCAATGGGTTGACCTCCGCCTCGGGACCATTCCGGCCGGTGTCCTGCATGCCCCCGATCGCCAGCGCCCAGACCATGCGCATGTTGCCCACGTTCTCGCGGTTGATCTGGGTGAGCTTCGAGTAGCGTTGCGAGCCGTAGTCGCCGTTCATCAGCAACCAGTTCTGCGGCTCGTTTTGCGCATTGAGCAGCCGGTCCTTGCTCACGGTCAGGCTGTACTGGCCATCAATCGTGACCGCCGCGGCCGCGATGACGAGAGCGCAGGCGAAGGCTGTCTTCACCATTGAATGCTGACGCATGGTCTGGTCTCCCTGTGGACGTGCTGTTCGCATAGGTTACACCGGATGGGGCCGACCGCCGATGTCGCGGAAGCCCCTAAGTGGGCCCCGTCCTCAGCCCCACATGGTGACGAGTGTGAGCAGGACGCCGCCGGCGATGACGGACCCGAGCTGTCCGGCGGTGTTGGCGCCCATGGCGTGCATGAGGACATGGTTGGTGAAGTCCTCCTCCTGAGCCACCTTCTGCACGAGGCGGCCGCTCATGGGGAACGCGCTGATTCCGGCGGCGCCGACCAGCGGATTGACCTTGCCCCCGGTGATCCAGGCCAGCGCCTTCCCGAACAAGATGCCAGCGACCGTGTCGAACGCGAACGCGATGAGACCGAGCAGCAGGATGAGCAGGGTATCGACCTGGAGGAACGTCTCGGCTTGCATCAGGCTGCCCACCGTGAGCCCGAGAAAGATCGTCGACAGGTTCGCCAACTCGTTCGAGGCCGTGGCCGCCAGCTGGGGGACCACCCCCGACTCCTTCAGCAGGCTCCCGAACATCAGGGTGGCGATGAGCGGCGCCGACGCGGGGACGAGCATGCCGACCACGATGGTCACCACGATCGGAAAGGCGATGACCGCGCTGTGTGGCACCGGTCTGGGCGCATATTCCATCCTGATCCGGCGCTCCGCTTTCGTCGTGAACAGGCGCATCAGCGGGGGCTGGATGATCGGCACCAGACTCATGTACGAGTAGGCGGTGACCGCGATGGCCGGCAACAAGTGCGGGGCCAGCAGCGAGGAGACGTAGATGCTCGTCGGGCCGTCGATGGCGCCGATGACGGCGATCGATGCCGCCTCGTTCAGCGGAAAGCCGACCAGGGTCGCCAGGATGAGCGTGGCGAAGATGCCGAGCTGCCCGGCCGCACCGAGAATGG
>CALBET010000706.1 GCA_937888665.1 uncultured Acidobacteriota bacterium | reverse complement strand
AGATATCGCGATTGTCAAGAGATAGCCACAAGATGTGGTGTAACCCTTTTAGGTCAAACGCAAGATATAGCGAATACACGGCGAAAAATAGGATATTGGGCCGTGTGATAGAGTCCGCGAATGTCGACCGGCGACGCCCCGATCCTGCCTGATCACGACCCGCGGCCAGACCAGGCGCCACACGCGACGCGAACGGCTCGGCCCTCTCCACAGGAACGGCTCGTTGCGGCCATCGAGGTCACCCTCTGCTCAGGGTTCCCAACCCAACTCGCGCTCATCCTCGCGCTGAGCATGATCGGGGCAGCCCCGACCGACGGTACGCTGTCTCTGTCCTATGTGGCGATGCTGTCGCTGACTGACGCGGCGCTCGTCCTCGGACTGATCTGGGTCATCTTGCGACTTCGCGGCGAGCACCCCATCCCAACGTTCTTCGGGGTTCGCGCCATCGGACGGGAAGCGACCCTCGGTCTGGTGCTCGTCCCGGCTGCACTGCTGCTGGTCGCCGTGACGTCCACCATCCTGCTCCAGGTCGCACCGTCCCTCCACAATGTGACCGAGAACCCACTGGAGGCCCTCATCGACACACCGACCGCCGCGGCCACGTTCGCGCTGGTCGCCGTGATCGCGGGCGGCGTCCGCGAAGAGGTTCAGCGGGCCTTTGTCCTGAGGCGGTTCGAAAGTCACCTGGGCGGGCCAATCGTCGGCCTGATCGTCTTCAGCGTCGCGTTCGGACTCGGCCATCTGGTGCAGGGGCGTGACGCGGCCATCGTCACCGGCCTGCTTGGCGCCCTCTGGGGCATCGTATACCTGAAGCGTCGCAGCATCGTCGGCCCGATCATCTGTCACGCGGGCTTCAACCTGACGGAAGTGCTCATCGCCTACAACGTCGCCACCTCCGCCACGTCGTAGAAAAACGGCACTGTGGGGTTCCGGGCGAGGCGTTCGTCTGGCCAGGCGCCAGGAGGGAGCAGCCAGGCGGGCTGTGACCCCGCTGAGTCTGCCGCGACGTCCGCCCTCTACGGACGCCTCGCCCGGAACCCTACGGCACGCGGTACACGTCGGCACGATCGACGAGTGTGGACACCCATGCGTCGATCGATGCCTCACGCAGCGCGCGAGTCAGTTGACGGCGTGCCTCGTCGCGCGCGTCCTCGCGCGACGGCGCGCCACCATCGCGCGGCTCGTCTGCATGCTCCCTCATCCACGCCGCGAGTTCCGCCTCGGTCGGCTGTCGCGCCCCCGGAAACCGCCGCGCCAGATAGCGTTCGACCCGGAGATCCTCACGCAGGAGCTGCCTGAGGTCGTCCGTGGTGAAACCGACCGTGGGCAGCAGGCGGCGCAGCACGTCGTCCCCTCCGAGCCCGTCGGCAACCGCCGCCATCCGGCCGTCGACCTCCTGGCTCGACGGCTCCTCGATCAGATTGGCCGAAATCTCGTTCAGTACGAGTTGACGTTCGATCACGGCGGCCAGTATCTCTGGAACAGGGTCCGCCGAAGCCGGCGGGTCGACGAGCCGGAGCTCCACAAACGCGCGCACGTCCGACAGCATGATCACCTGCCCGGCGGCGACCGCGAGCACCCTGTCAACGAGGTCCGCAGAGGCGGGTACTTGCCCCGCCCCGACCGCCGCGCCAGCGGCCACGCACACCGTCAGGAACCGCGCCAGGCGTCTCATCAGAATGCTTGGCCGATGCTGAAGTGCAGCGCCGTCAGCCGTTCCCGCTCGCCGGCGAACTTGCGCCGATCCAGCTTGAAACCCAGGTCGACTCGGATCGGTCCTACCGGCGACCGATAGCGGACGCCGAATCCGGCACTCCCCCGAATCTCCCCAAGCTGGATGTGACCGACACGGTCGAAGACGTTGCCGGCGTCGAAGAAGCCGACCATCTGAAAGGCGCCTGCCACGGGCACGCGCAGCTCGGTGTTCATCACGAGCATCGCATTGCCGCCGGTGGGAAATCCGTTCGGGTCGATCGTGGGGGAGGCCCCTGGCAGGTCCACGATGGGTCCGGTGCAGAGCCGGTCCAGGGCGAATCCGCGCACGGTGGTGTCCCCTCCCGCGAAGAACCGCTCGCTCGCGGGCAGGTCCGAGATATCCACGGGGTTCGCCTCCCCGGTATCCACGAACACCAGCACGCCGTCCTCCCTCAGGACCAAAATGGGGAGGCCACTGATGGTCACCGTGCGGTCGAATCCGCGCGCCAGGCCAAGCCGCCCACCGGCCGCGAACACGAGATCTCCGGCGAACCGGCGGAACAGATATCCCTGAAACGACGTCTTGACAAACCCCACTTCGGACCCGATGGCGCGGAACGCTGTCTCCCCCTCTACGCCAAGCAGCATCCCCCGAGTCGGCTCCAGCGGATCATCGCGTGTGTCACGCACCAAACCGGCGGAGAACGTCGACAGTGTCACCGTCGGAAACAACCGGTCGACGAGCGGAGCCTCCTGCTGCAGAAACTGCGAGTTGGTCAGCCGGTTCTGGCCGTAGCTGTAGCCGACACTGCCGGTCATCGTGAATCCGATAGCTCGTCTGAGTTCGATGTTCACGCCCCGACCGAACAGGTCGAAACTGGGGCGAATCGTCTGCTCGGCGAACCCGGAGATCAGCAGGTCACCGGCCCGTCCGAACGCCCGGGGCTCGCGGTAATTCAACAGCACCCGGTACTCGTTGAACCCGAGGCTCGACGTCGGCACCACCGCGTCCAGGTCATCCTTGCGACGCACGCTCACCCGGGTGAACAGGTCGATCGACCGGTTCTTGCCCCACAGGTTGCGCCGACCAATCTCGAAGAACCCGCGCGGCGCCAGTTCGAGACGCTCGGCCGCCGCACCCGCCTCGGTCGAGCGCAGCCGCTGGGTCACCTCGACCCCGCCGCCATACCCGATCGTGGTGGCGGGCGCCTCCTCCACGACGACCACCACGTCCCGTCGGTCGCCCCCACCGTGGCGGAGCGTCAGAATGTCGACCCGTCGAAACAGCCCCAACGCGTTCAGCCGCCGGCGTGTCTCGATTTCATCATCCAAACCGAACGGTTCACCGGGTCGCAGTGTCACCTCGGAGCGGACGGTCGACGGCGCGATCTGTCTCGTCCCGACGACCAGCACATGGTCCACGACGACCTGGGCGCCCTCCACCACCTCGAACGTCACCTGCACGGTCGCGTCGCCCTCTCCGAATCGGGCCCGGGCATCGACCCGCACCGCCTCATACCCCTCGTTGAGGTAGTGGGCGCGGATCCGTTGGCGATCAACCTCCAAGCTAGGTGCGTAGTAGGCCACGCCGGCCACGGTGTCGAGAAGCGCGGCCAGCCCGCCAGCCGGAACCGCGTCGTTCCCGCTGAACGCCACCGCCTCGACCGTCGCGCGCGGGCCCTCGATGACCTGCACCGTACAGTCCAGGTGGGTGTCCTGGGCGAGATCGTCGTCGACCGGGGGGGGCACGTCGACGAGCACTGGAACGACCTGCGTGTTGCTATATCCCTGTCGAGCGTAGGACGCCCTGATGGCGGCCGCCCCCAGCTGGATGTCTGACATCACCAGCGGCGCGCCTGGGGCAACGCCGAACAGCAGCGCCAGTTCCGCCTCAGACATGGCCTGCTGCCCCTCGAACCGAACCGTCGCCACGCGATACAGACGTTCGCGCGAGACGGTGAACACGACCGACAACTCCCCCGCCTCTGCCATTCGACGATACGCGACGTGGGCGTCTCGATAGCCGAGCCCCTGCAGGTGAGTTTCAAGCCGCAGGCTGGAGTCTTCCAGCAGGTCTTCATCGATGGACCCCTCGCTCGCGATAGGGACCAGCTCTTCCAGGCGCACGTCGGGCACCTCATCGCCCTCGAACACGACGTCCACCGGCGAGCCGGTCTGGATGTCGAGCACGACATCCACCGAGCGGCCGTCCGGACTCGGGGACACATCGTAGCGAAACCGCGCTTCGTAGTACCGACGCCGTCGGACGTCGGCTTCGTACTCGTCCAATCGCCTCTCGAGCCGCGCCGGGTCGTAGACCGCCCCCACGGCGATCTCCAGCCTGTCCAGCACCCCAGGGCGGTCTTCGTCAGAGACGCCGCGCAGGTCAATATGGTCGATGCGGGCGGCCGGACCCTGATCGACGTCCAACACCAGGCGCCCGTCGACGGTGTCGGCACTGATTCGCACCGCAAAACGGCCGGCCGCGCGGTAGATGTCTTCGAGGAGTGCGACCGCGGCCGGGACCTGGTCGACGCGCAGGGCCCGCCCGAAACGACGGGTGATCGGCCCCAGCAGTTCCTCGGACGGGAGACCGAGGGTGCCGCGAATGTCGACCGCCCCCGTCGTACGGACCGGCACGAGGTCGTAGCGCACGACCACCCCGCGGGCGTCCGTGGTGGCGCTCACGCGCACGTCGGCGACGTCACCGTGGGTGAACAGGTGGATCACGCTCTCGCGAACTTGTCGCAGGGAGAACGGCTGGCCGACCCGCGTCTCGATCAGCTCCAGGATCGCACGGTCGTCGCTGACACGACCGTCGCGGAACACCCGTACCTCGACCACTGGTTGACCGAGGAGTGCCGCGAAATCGGCGGCCCGGCTCGCGCCCGGCGCGCACACCAGGACGACGGCCAGCAGCCAGGCTGACCCACGGTTCAAAAGGCGTGCCTCACACGGAAATCGAGGGCGTATGTTCGGTCTTCATTCTGGGACACGATCCACGAGAGCCGATCGCTCTGGTCATACTCCAGCACCACGATGAGATCGCGATTGGCGCCGCTGATCGCTCGTGACAATGTCAGGTGCGTGCGCTCGGAAATGCGCTGGCCGATCAGTACCCGCGCGGTCGGATTGAGCTGCGCCGACTGCTGCGAGGATGGGTCGCCCAGTGAGGGGGTGATCTGAAAAGAGTCGACGCCGAACGATTCTTCGACGACACGGCCGACCCCGGACGACAAGGAGCTGGTCAGGAGACGAGCGGCACTG
>CALBET010000705.1 GCA_937888665.1 uncultured Acidobacteriota bacterium | reverse complement strand
GAATCGCCGTCTCCAGCAGTTCGTCGTCCGGCACGCTGCTCCACAAAAAGAACGACAACCGGGAGGCGAGTTCCAGTTCGCTGAGGCGGTAGGGTGTGCTCGGCGGGAGACCCCGCGGGTCACGCTCGATACGGAACAGGAACTCCGGGTCCACGAGCATCCGTTCGAGCGCGAACTGGATGCCCGCATCGAAGTCACCCTCGCGTCGTCCAGCCGCATAGAACTCCATCAGGGTCGCGACTTCTTCGTCGCTGGCCGGCCGGCGATAGGCGCGACGGGCGAGCTTGGCGAGAATACGGTTGGCGCACGCCGGTTCGTCCGACGTCGCATCAGCATCAGGACCAGGGCGGCAGACAAAGATCTCGCGACGACTCGGTGTGTCGCCCGACCCCTCAAACGTATACGGACCACCGATAGCGACTTGCTCGACCCCCGGGTTCTCGTCGTATCTTTCATCGACGAAACGGCCGTACCCCCGATTGCGCGGTTGCAGCACGCCTTCGGACTCAGAGAGCCGTCGGACGAAGGAGACCCCCACGGTTCGCTGTCCGGCCTTCGCGGGGAAGCGGACTTCCAGTCCGGCGTCCCCCGTGTTCATGTAGTACTCCCACTCCGGATCCCCGGCGATGTTCCCGGAAAAACTCAGCGGGGCCATCTTCCCTACGGCATCGGCGTCACCAACGGAGAACCGCGTGATGGCTTCACCATCAACGCGCACGTCGAGCGCTTGCGGCGCCGAAAAGCCGATGATGTAGTCGGAAAAATTCCTGTGCAGCCGAATCTTGATCGTGTACTCGCCGTCTACCGGAAAGTAGTGTCGCACCGCCACGCCGCCGCGAGATCCAAACGACAAACGGTCGTCCTGCCGGTCATCCTGGAGCAGGCCCGGGTGCACCCGATACGTGGCGACCGCCGGTCCGACCGGTGGAGTCCCGACGGCGAGACGGCTGATCTTGCGAGCGGCCGACATGTATCGCGAGACCAGGTCCGGCGAAATCGAGAGCATCTCGCCGTTGTTGTCGAACCCATGCTCGTAGGTGTTGTCGGCCGGCAGCAACGACGCCACATCGACGTCCACCGCGAGCAGGTCGCGGACGGCCGCGTGATATTCGGCACGATTGAGGCGATGAAACGTCTCGCCGCGCCCCGGGTCCGGGCTGGCCAGCGCCACGGCGTCGATCTGGGTCTCCAGCCACGAGGCCGCGGCACGATACGTGGCCTGGTCTGGCCGGGGGCTGCCGGCGGGCGGCATCGTCTGGGCGCGGAGCTTGACGACCACGCGCTCCCACGTCTCTGCCTCGCCGCTCACGTTGGACAGGTCCTTCGTGTCGAGCGCGAGACCGGCCACACGCGTCCTCTCGTTGTGGCAGCGCACGCAGAACTGGTCGAGCACCTCGCGAGCCGAAGATGCGGTGATATCAACCGCCGGCGCCGTCTCCTGAGCGCCGACAATCTGCGGCCGACCGGCGGCGGCCAGCACGCCGACCAGGACCACCAGATATCGGACCGTCGAACAGAGTCTCACCACGTTCCGCGTCTCCACGTCATTTCGATCGGGCACATTGAGTCCTGACGCCAATCATAGTGCTGAATGCCCCTCTTGAGGCCATTATCCTCGCGGTTTTTTGCGCGCTGGTCGCCAACAGGGCGTGGACAACGGCCGGCCGACGGGCTGCCGCGGCGGGCCCATGCGGAGGGACCGTCAGCGACGGTCGCGAGGTTCCACGACCGAGTGAAGACCCGCCTCAAGCTGCATCGTGCTCACCGCGCCTGACGGCCAGCGCACCTCGACCGTGAACGGTCCGTCGGCCTCACCGACCCCGAAGTGGACGATCGGCTCGGACTGGCTGGCTGTGCCGTGGCCCAGAGAGACCTGACGGACCAGCGCCCGGTCGCCGAGTGAGAGGGTCGCGGTGGCTCCGGCGCCCCAGGTATCGGACCGCGTCCCGCGGAGGCGTACGCGCACGCTACGGTTCGTGAGGCCGGGCACCCCGTCATTACGGAAGAGACGAACCCGGCCGCTCGCCGACACGGCCAGATCGAGGTCGCCGTCGCTGGCCGTGACAGCGTCCTGTTCCTTGGTTCTCAGGCGGCGGCTCAGGAGGCCCAGCCGGGGCTGGACTGGCCTCAGTTCCGCGGCATCGGGGCGGCCGGCGTGGCGGATGGCTTCGAGACGCCGGTTCACTGGAACGCCGAGACCGGGGAGAACATCCTCTGGTCGACACCGATCCCGGGGCTCGGACATTCGAGCCCGATCGTCTGGGGTGACGTGGTGTGCGTGACCACCGCCGACAGCGGCGAGGCCGACGAACTCAAGATCGGGCTGTACGGCGATATCGAATCAGTGACCAATGACCGGCCACAACGGTGGGAGGTTCGCTGTCTCGACAAGGCGACCGGCGACGAGCTCTGGCGGATGGCCGGAGGCGGCGACATCCCCACCCCGACGCCGGTCGTGTCCGACGGCCTCATCTTCATCACCAACGCGCACGGAGACGAGGCGCCGATCCTCGCCATCAACGAGGGGGCGTCCGGCGACATCACCCCAGCCCCGGGCACGCTCTCGAACGACCACCTCGTCTGGAGTCATCGCCGCGACGGCGCCTACATGCAGACTCCGATCGTGTACCGCGGTCTCCTGTACAACTGCCGGGACAACGGCGTCCTCAGCGTCTACGAGCCGCGGACGGGGCGCCGGCTGTATCAGGCGCGGATCGCCGGTGGCGGTTCGGGATTCACAGCCTCGCCGGTGGCCGCCGACGGCAAGGTGTACTTCAGCAGTGAGGACGGCAGCGTCTACGTGCTGAAAGCAGGACCGGAGCCGAAGGTCCTGTCGGAGAACCCCATGGGTGAAACGTTGATGGCAACGCCGGCCCTCTCGGCCGGGGTGCTGTATTTCCGCACGCGAGGGCATCTCGTGGCGGTCGGTCCAGCCTAGCAGCCCGTGGTGGAAGTCGTGCTGCTAGCCGAGGGGCCACGCGATGATTTTGTGTCCGCCGGATTGAAGAACTTCGACCAATAGTTCAGAGATGCAGTGCATCGTCTTCGGCTAGTAGCATAGTTGGCATGATCCGGTGAAGTTCGTGGATATATGGTTAGTATCCACATACACCTCTGAAGACAGTGCCTGCAAAACCATGCTCGTGACCGAACCTGCCGGGCCCCAGGGCAGGGAGGTAATTGCCCTCGGTGTCTGATTCAGTTCGCGTTGGACAACGCGTTCAGGGCCGTCACGAACTCGCTCCATGGCACCGGTTGGCCGTGAACGGGTGCGAGCGTCTCCACGGCCAGATGCATTCGCTGCACCTGGTTGAACAGGCTGCGCATCGCCGGTAGTTGGGCCCGACGAGGCGCCTCGTGAGTGTCGAACAGGTCCGCCTGAAACACGATGCCCTCCTCGGGGAGGTAGGCCATCAGCATGCCAGTGACGTGTTGGAGCGGTTGCACGTAGTACACACGCAGGATCCGCGAATTGTCGGTAATCACATAGCTCTCTTGAATCGCCTCGTAGTTGTACCCTTCGGCCAATTCGGTCGGCGGCCACCTGGAGACGATGTCAGGCTCCACGGTTCTCGGCTCGTAGCTCAACACATCACTGTTCAAGAACTCGAGATTCTGTTGGTGCGTCACGATGGTCGAACCTATGTGGAGGTAGGTGCGTAGCCCTCCGATGTGATCGAAGTGCGGGTGAGAACTGATCAGCCACCGAATCGGCTTGTCGGGAGCGAGCGTCGCGACCTCCTCGATCACCGCCAGACTGCGGGCTTCGTTCCCAGGCGCCTCGAAGACGGCCACAAAGTCGTCGAACTCCACCATGTAGCTGTTGGCGGGACCGCCGCCGAGCCGGTAGACGCCGTCGGCCATCTCTTCAACCGTCACCTCGGTGGGAAAAGTGGCTTGCACCACCGACGGTGGCACCGGAACCGTGTCGTCGCACGCGTTCGGCTGCACGGTCGCGAACGTTCCGCCGTACGCGTTGTGACCCGTACTCTTCCGGTAGAACTGCCAGTTGTCGTCCCATCCCTGGTGCGAGTGCCAGGCCGTCGGCCATTTCACGTTCCCGAAGGTGGCTTGGTTGGTCGACTCGTGCTCGATGTTGAAATCGCCCAACGCGGGGATGTTCACCGTCGTCTTGATCCGCTGAATCTGATTCTGCGGGTTGATCGTGGCGTCCACGCGATACTTCCCGAACATCGTGATCGCGACGACATACATTTTCTCTGGACTCACGACATTGCCGTCACGGCCTTTCTCGATCTGCTCCCAGCGCCACAGCGCCACGGGGTTGGCCCCAGGCACGCGTGCGGCCTTGAGGAACCCGTGGGGGTTCATCCACATCTCCAGCTGGTACACCTCCGCCAACTCAGGCGAGACCGCCACGGGCGGCCCGTCGCCATCGATGTGCCAGGCAAACTTGCCATTGACGACATGCGTTTGACGGGTCGCTTGCTGGGTCGGCGTCCCCCCGGTCCACCCCATCCCATACTTCCATGAGGCTGGATTCAGACCCGGCGCACGATCGAACGTCTCCTTGCTCGTGCCGGCCTCCCAGTTGATGGTGCGCGTGTAATTGGCCATCGAATCGATACGCGGCCAGTCGATGTTGACCGCGTTCTCGAACGTCTGACCGACAGCGCCGCTATAGCCGGTGCCGGAGTACGTAATGCAGGTCAGATTGGCTTCGCCGATTTCCGCGGCCACGGCGGCCAGCAACGGCGCCGGATCCACGTAGCCGGGGGGGAATTGCTGGGCGGGCACCTGAGCTCCCACCAACATGAGCAGCGCGAGGGTGGTACCGACACGTTTCGCCATCGTTCACTTCCTGACATGATGCCGTCGCCCCTCTGCTCCAGAGCGGGAGACGGGCTCCGCATGGTGAGTCACCACCTGGTCCTGGCGCGCGGCGCGTCCAGGGGCCGCCGCGCCGATTATCGGCGGTCGCCTCGATGCAACGCAAGGCGGTCACGGTCCCCCGCCGCCTGCCGAAGGCCGCGGCCCACTTCCGGGGCTCCGCCTGTTTCCGGCCGGTCCGGCCGGTGCCACCGCTGAACGCCGACGGACGGCAGTACACTGGCCGCCTGTCCGTCTCCTAGCAAGATTCGACCGACCGCGAACGCCAAGCGGACTGGAGCCTAGCCATGAGAACCGCAGCAGATCTGACATGCGGAACGAGTTGGCCGCCGGCACCGACCAGTTGGGCGCGGTGTGGGCGATCTCCGCGGAGACCGGCGCCACGGCCTGGACCTACGAGCAACGCGCGGCCACGATGTCGCTCGCCGCTACGGGAGGGGGTCTCGTATTCGTGGGCGACATCAACGGCCGGTTTCACGCGCTCGATGACGAGACAGGCGAAATCCTCTGGGAGATCAACCTCGGGTCGCCGGTGAGCGGATTCCCGGTGACCTACGCGGTCGACGGACGACAGTACGTGGTGGCTGGCACCGGTACGGGGGGGAACGCCTCCCGCTGGAGCGCGATGACCCCGGAGCTTCGACCAAGCAGCGGCAACAACATCTTTGTCTTCGCACTGCCGGATCGATGACCCGAGGCCGATTCCACCCGTGCTATCCTCATCGACACTGATAATTACCGACCTGGGAGGCCCTGTCATGATCCGTGGACGATCGCCAATCGGACCGTTCATCTTCGTGTTTGCCCTGTTCGTCGCGATGCCGGCATTGGCCGCGGCGCAAGACGCCCCGAGAACTGGATGGGGAGCGCCAGACCTGCAAGGGGTCTGGGATTTCCGCACCATCACGCCGCTGGAGCGGCCCGAAGACCTTGGCGACAAGGCGTTTCTAACGGAAGAAGAAGCGGCCCAGCGTGAGCAGAGCGCTGTGGACCGCGCCGCCCAGTTGTTGGAGCGAGAGGCCCAGCGGACTGAAGCTGGCGGGAACGTGGGCGCCTACAACGACTTCTGGATGGACCAGGGCACGAATATCGTGGGTACCCGACGCACCTCGCTCATCATCGATCCGCCAAACGGGCGGCTTCCGGACCTGACCGAGGCCGGGCGGGAGCGGGCGAGAATCGACCGGGGGTCGTTTACCGTCGAGTCGCCGGCCACCTACACGGACCTGAATACCTACGATCGATGCATTCAGGGCTTCAACGCGGGCCCGCCGATCGCGCCAGGCGGCTACAACCAGAACGTGCAGATTTTCCAGACCCCGGACCATCTGGTCATGCAGACGGAGATGGTGCACACGGTGCGGGTCATCCCCCTCGCCGGTCGCCCGGCGATCGACGCCGATATTCAACTGTGGTCTGGCGACTCGCGTGGCCACTGGGAAGGCGACACCCTTGTGGTGGAGTCCCGGAACTTCGCACAGAAGCGAGCCTGGCGGGGAGCGACCGAGCGGATGACCCTCGTCGAACGATTCACACGGGTGGACGACGGCACGCTGGAGTACGAGTACACCGTGACCGACCTCGACACGTGGACGGCGCCGTGGACCATCAACCTGCCGATGGTGCGCAGCACGTTGCCGATGTTCGAGTACGCCTGTCACGAGGGCAACTACGCGATGGACGCGATGCTCGCCGGCGCGCGAGTCGCCGAGAACACGACCGACGGCGGCCAGTAGGACTTCGGAGGGGAAGTGGCCGAGCGGTCACTTCCCCACTTCACTTCCCCACTTCGCTCCCCGACGCCCGGCCCCACGGGCGTACCCTGCCGTTCCGGATGCAGGGGGCACGCGCCTCACACTCAGTCGAGTTCCACGATGACCGGCGCGTGGTCCGACGCCGTCAGTCCGTCCTGCTTCTTACGATAGTCACGGTCGACCTCGGCGTGACGCAGACGCGTGACGACACTCGCGGTTCCCAGCAGCAGGTCGATGCGGAGGCCGTGGTTTCGGTGAAAGGCGCCGGCGCGGTAGTCCCACCAGGAATACAGCCTGGCGTCGGGCAGATGGTGCCGGTAGAGGTCGGTGAAGCCCCACCCCAGTAGACGTTCCAAGCGTGCGCGCTCGACGTCGGTGTGAAAGAGATGGCCCGCCATTCCGGCCTCGTCCCAGGTATCGATTGGTGCAGGCGCGATGTTGAAGTCGCCACAGAGCACCGTGGGCCGTCCCCGGTCGTGCTCGGTCTCAAGCAGTCGGTGCAGACTGTCGAACCAGGCCAGCTTGCGCGGGAAGTCGTCGTGGTCGATGGACTTGCCATTCGGGCAATACACCGTGGTGAACGAGACGTCGCGCACGGTCGCGGTGATGAGACGGGACCCGAGTGCCTCCTCACCAGGGAGGCCGCGTCGGACGATCGTCGCCGGCTCGCGCGATAGGATGGCCACGCCGTTCCAGCTCTTTTGCCCGTAGCACTCAGCATGGTAGCCGGCGTCCCGAAACTCGTCGGCCGGAAACTCGTCATCCGTGAGCTTGAGTTCCTGGAGCCCGACGACGTCCGGCTGGCGGGCTCGCAACCAATGGAGGACGAAATCGAGCCGGGCTCGCAGGCCGTTGACGTTCCAGGTGGCAATCTTCATGGGTTCTCGGTCGATCCGGTCGTCCAAATGAATGATACCGGGGCGGGCCTGAAGGCCCTTGCTACGACGGCGCGGCCGCGGTCAGGGCCGTCGCCGACATCAGCGTCAACTAGAAATACCAGCTGATTGATGC
Organism: uncultured Acidobacteriota bacterium; assembly: GCA_937888665.1. GTDB lineage: Bacteria > Acidobacteriota > Vicinamibacteria > Vicinamibacterales > UBA8438 > UBA8438. Next base: position 732 of record CALBET010000705.1, on the reverse strand, counting down.
ATACCCGGTGGTGCCCGAGAGGCCGAACTCGGACGCCAGCGGACGCTCCAGCGTCACGGCACTGTCACCGACGCCGACATACACACCCCCACTCACCGACACCTCGTCGCCGGCCGAATAGGACACGCTCGGCGCGAGCAGGGCGCTGCGGTCGTTCAGGTTCCACAGCCACAGCCCGCTCAGCCCCACCAGCGGATGCAGCTGATAGGCGGCAAACACCACGGTCTCGTCTCGACCGAGCACCTGAAACTCGCCTCGACGAAACGGCTCCGACAGCACGACCCGAAGATACTCGCTCGGGCTGGCCGCGGCCAGATTGTCGCGTTGATACTCGACGCCCACAGAGAGGTCTCGCCTGCCGATCTGCAGGATACGGTCGATCCCGATCGCCCCGCGGAACACCACGGCGCCATCGATCTGGCGCAGCGTACCTTCGCTGCGGACGGCCCAGGATCCGATTCCGCCGGCGGCGCCGAAGGCGCCGGTCACGTCGCCATAGAGTGAACCGGCCCAGGCAGACAGTTCCCAGTTGTGCCACGTCGCCAACCCGCGTCCCAGCGCCGTCACCTCGTCCCCAGCCTCGGTCTGGCTGGGGCGAACCACCAGGTCAATCTGACTCAGCGGACTGGGATAGATACGCACGCGCGCCGCGTCGACACCGCCACGGAACTGGCGGAACGGATCGGCTGGGCTGAACGGGAGAAACGGACCTGCCGGGGTGAGATACAGGGT
>CALBET010000704.1 GCA_937888665.1 uncultured Acidobacteriota bacterium | reverse complement strand
GGTCCTTGGCCGTATACACGAGCTCGTACAGGTAGTCGGGATCGAACCCATCGGCAAGACAGACCTTCCGCCCATCCGGCGTGCCGGGAAACGGGAGCCGCGAGCAATCAGCAAAAGCCCACGCTGAGCTGTGGAGAGGAATGACCTGGCGCTGCTCCGAACGTCGACGGGTGAGGGTCGCGTCGGACGTGTCGAGGCTGGCCGGATCGGCGGTCCCGGTCATGCGGCCCCGACGGATGGGGGCGGTGGTTGCGCCCGCTGGCAGGTCGCTGAAGCGGGCGAGCACCCGCCCCGTGATGCTGGACCCATCCGGGTGCCTGGCTACCGGAACCGACAGGGTCTCCGTCCCATCGGCGGGCTCGAGGTCTCCCTGCCATCCACTGGCGACAAGCACGTGGCCCTGCGCCCGGGCGTCGGCAAGGAATCCACCGCCAACCAAATTGATTCGGCCGCGGTTCGGGACGAAGTAGAGCAAGACACCGCTGGCGTTCGCCATGTCACTCGGCTTGATGATGGTGAACGTCGCCGCGTACTCCACCATCCCGCGCGCGTTGCGCGGGGCAAGTTCGAGATCCGTGATGATGGCGTCGAGCGGGAGCCCAGGGTCGACTTCGCCATACACATGGCCGGTGAGTCTTTCGTAGCCATCGTGTCCGAGCGTCTCGGTGTGTTCGACCACGAGCCGTGTGATCTGAGCCTGTCCGGGGACCGCCAACCCGAAAACTGCGAGGGTGGCGAAGGTGGCGCGAAAGACTGGAACCTGCATGTGAACCTCCCACAAGAGAGCGACAGGCGCTATTAGACACCCCCCCTAACGTAAGATCCACTCTTCGACGTAGGCGCAGGCCGCCTCATGCCCAAGAACCGGCCCATGATCGACTACGAAGCAAGAGTGAAGGAAATATATCTGCGCCATCTGCGTCGGGGTGATACGGCCGTCGACGTTGGTGCGCATTTGGGGTACCACACGTTCGCGATGCTGCCGTGGGTGGGTCGGCAGGGCTATGTGCTCGCGTTCGAGCCGCTCAAGCCGCTGGCCGATGCGCTCGCCAGGGGAATCGAGAAGCTCGACCGCCATTGGCGACGTGCCGTCGATCTGCATTGCGCCGCTTTGGGCAACCAGAGCGGTTCCGCCTCTTTCGTCCATGTGCCAGACGCACCATATTTCAGTGGCTTCGAGCGGCGCGAATACGACAAACCACGCGACACGCAGACCATCACGGTCGAGGTGAAGATGCTCGATGAGTTCATCGAGTCACTGCCCTCGATGGAGTATCTCAAAATCGATACCGAAGGCTCAGAGTTGCTGGTGCTTCGTGGCGCCGAACACTGTGTCCGCAAGTTTCGGCCGTTGATCAGCATCGAATACGGCAAGGCATCCGCCGACGCCTACAACATGACCTCCGACGACATGTTTAATTTTCTCGCGGGGGTGGATTACCGCCTGTTCGACATCATGGGACGCGAGATGGAGCCCGACACATTCAGGGACAGTTCCACAAGGCAGGACTTGTGGGACTATCTGGCGATTCCCAAGGAACGCCCCGATATCGCGGAGAAGATCTTCGTCTGAAATATGCACCACGGGCTGCTAGCGGGCCAGGTCTGTCTCGTCAGCGGATTGCCGCCAGTCCCCAACAGATCCGCCTACCGTAGGGCCAGCGCGACCCATTCGCCTCCGCCGGTCTGAGAGCCGACCGGCACCACGATGTACTGCTTGCCGGCGTGCATGTACGTGATGGGCGACCCCGTGCTGCCGGCCGGGAGTGTGGTCTCCCAGACGACCTCACCCGACGCCTTGTCGTAGGCGCGGAAGCCCTTGCCGGCGCCGGGACCGCCGCCGGGCGGGGTCCTGATCATGCTCGGGTCTCCTTCGGAAACGAACAGCAGGCTCTTGGTCAGCAGCGTCATCGCGCGCCCGGGTTGGCCCAGCCTGGGCAAATCGAGGTCCGCGATCGCCGGGTGGTCGCGCGGGCCGTCGCCGTTGGGCACCATCCAGACGTGGTCGCCGGTGTTCATGTCGATCGCGGTGATCCGCCCGTAGGGCGGCTTGAGTAGGGGCAGTCCTTGCGGACCCGGGATCATCTCCCGGAGGCCCCGCGTGTAGCGCACGTTCATCCGGTCCGGGTTACCCGGTCTCAGGTCGGCCCCGAACGTGCCGGTGACCGACGGGACATACAGCATGCCCGTCTCCGGGTCGAACCCGGCGCCGCCCCACTCGGCCCCGCCCACGACGCCGGGCAGCTGCAGGGTCCCCTTCCGGTCACCGTCGCCGTCGCCTCGAATCGAGGGCGGCGTGAAGATGTCACCCATCGCGTAGGACGCCGCGATCTCGATCGCCTCTTCGCGCAGCTCGGGGGTGAAGTCGACGAGCGAGTCGACCGAGATGCCATGCACGTCGAATGGCGCCGGCTTGGTCGGAAACGGTTGCGTCGGGGAGGTCCACTCCCCGGGGGTCTTGGACCCCGGCACGGGACGCTCCACGATCGGCCAGACCGGCTCGCCGGTGACCCGGTCGAACACATACGCCATCGCCTGTTTCGTCAACTGCACGACCGCCTTGATCGGGCGGCCGTCCACGGTGATGTCCATCAGGATCGGCGCCACGTTGTTGTCGTAGTCCCACAGATCGTGGTGGACCATCTGAAAGTGCCAGACTCGCTCCCCCGTGTCGGCACGGACACAGATCAGACTGTTGGCATATAGATTGTTCCCTGGTCGATGTCCGCCATACATGTCATTCGTGGGTGCGCCCGTGGGGAGGTACACGAGCCCGAGTTCCTCGTCGGCGCTCATCATCGTCCAGACATTCGACGTCCCGGAGTATTCCCACGAGTCGTCCAGCCAGGTCTCGACCCCGGGCTCGCCAGGCTTCGGAATCGGACTCCAGGTCCATCTTCGCTCGCCGGTCCGCACGTCATACGCGCGCACATAGCCCGGCCGCTGCTCCTTGACCTCCGGGTGGTCGTCCATGAGTGACCCGAGGATCACGACGTCGCGCACCACCAGCGGTGGCGAGATCACGCGATAGTCGATCAACTCGGACGTGTCGGCGTAGACACGCAGATCCACCTTGCCGCCGTCACCGAAGTCTGGGATCAGCCGGCCTGTGTCGGGGTCGGTGGCCAGCAGGTAGGGTGGGCGCACCGACAGGATGCGGCGTGCGGACCCGCGGGCGTCCTCCCAGTACCCGACACCGCGGTTGGCCGTACCGCGCGGCGTCTCGTCACCGAGGAACGGGAGGTCCTGGACCCAGATGGTCTCGCCCGTCGCGGGGTCGAACGCCTCGACAATCCCGATCCCGTTCGAGGCATAAAGCACGCCGTCGATCATCGCCGGCGTCGACCGGAGATTGTTCGAGTAGAGCAGCTCCGGCCACCGGGCACGTAGCGACGCGTCAACCGGTGGTCGGCGCCAGACGATGTCGAGGTCGTTCACCGTGTCCGCGTTGATCTGGTCGAGCGGCGCGTATCGGGTGTAGCCGCTGTCGCCGCCCTGCACGCGCCATTCGCCTGTGGTGCCGTGCTGGGCACCGGCCGGGCCGGCCACGCTCGAAACCAGCACGACCATCGCAACCCGCACGCCTCTCGCCGTATGCAGGCGGTTTCTCATGCTATGTGCCATTGCTCACGTTCCTCTGATGTCTGATGAGCCAGGTCGACACGTACGCGCCACGCCGTGGATCGCCCGGGTATCCCGGGACCGTGCCTCGTGGGAAGCGTCGGCCGAGACGTGGCGCCCCGGTACCGGCTGTCGACTGTCTGATGCGCCCCGCCATTCTAGCAGCCCGTGGTAGAAGTCGCGCGTCGCACCGAGAGCGGTCGGACAAGGCGAGAAGAGGGAACATACCGGCAGTATG
>CALBET010000703.1 GCA_937888665.1 uncultured Acidobacteriota bacterium | reverse complement strand
GCCCCGAACGCCTGCGGCCCACCATGGACGCTCCCCCGGACGGGCACGGTCTGCGGGCCACCGTGGTCGAACTCGTTTTCCAGGGCGCCACCGCCAGGTTGCAGCTCACGCTGGTCGATGGCACCGAGCTCGTCGCCTCTGTCGAGGCCCATGCCCAGCTGCCCTTCCTGCAACCGGGCGAGCAGATCTGTGTCACGTGGGAACCCGAAACCGCGTATCTTGTGTCTGGCTGGCCGGCGAAGGCCGGCGCTGCAAGCACCGACGTCGACCACGTTGAGGCGGCGCTGTGAGCACGACGCCACCAAGGAGAAGCCCCATGGCCATCCGCCGCCCACGAACCCAGTCACCGATCAGCCGTCGCCAGTTTCTTCTCCGCTCGGGGGCGCTCGGCGCCGCCGGGTTGTCACTTCCACCGCTGCTCGCAGCGTGCGGCGGAGGTGACAGCGACACTGCACCGGCCAGCGGCGCAGTGACGCCAGCCGACGGAGGCGGCAACAGCCTGTTCTTCGAGAATTTTCCGGTCTACATTGACACCACCGCGGACGGAACCCTCGGCACGGTCGACCGGTTCAAGCAGGCCACGGGCGTCGACATGCGGTACAGCGAGGCCATCAATGACAACAACGAGTACTTCGCCAAGATCCAACCGATTCTCGGGACCGGTGACACGATCGGTCCCGACATCCTGGTCTCGACGGGCTGGCTGACGGCGCGGCTCATCCGGCTCGGGTGGGTCGACAAGCTGCCGCTTGACCGGGTGCCGAACCTGGCCAACCTGGAGGACGGCCTCAAGAACCCCACCTGGGATCCAGCCGGTGAGTACAGCCTCCCGTGGCAGACGGTCCTCGTCGGCATTGCGTACAACGTCGACGCCACCGGTCGAGACCTCGGCAGTGTGGACGACCTGTTCGACCCAGAGCTCAGAGGCAAGATCGGCATGAACACCGAGATGCGCGACACGATGGGCCTGCTCATGCTCGGTCTCGGCATCGACCCCTCGACGGTCACGTCGTTCAACGACGCGGCGCCTGCGTTCGAGCGGCTCGAGCGGGCCAAGCAGGATGGTCAGATCCGTGCCTTTCATGGCAACGACTACTTCGACGACCTGGCCAGCGGGAACTTCGCCGCCTGCGTCGGCTGGTCGGGGGACATCCTTCAGCTGACCCTGGACAACCCGAGCCTCCGGTTCGTCATCCCCGAACAGGGCGGCATGCGCGGGGTCGACAACATGGTGATGCCACGGGGAGCCAGGAACCGCGAGGCGGCGGCCAGGTGGATGGACTTCGTGTACGACCCGGTGCAGGCGGCGCAGATCACGGCTGCGGTGCAATACATCTCACCGGTCAAGGGCGTGCAGGAAGAGCTGGCAAAGATCGACGAGGCGCTTGCGACCCACCCGCTGCTGTTCCCCGACGCCGCCACCAGCGCCCGCCTCAACAGCTTCGCGGACCTCACCGAGGAGGTCGAGCAGGAGTTCGACGAGGCCTTTTCACGCATCACTGGCGCCTGAGAGGTCGATGACCGCCGTTGCTCCGTCGCTGCCGCCCGGCGAGCCGAGTCTCGAATTCCGCCTGGCGCGTCGGGCCGACCGCTATGGCTTGTGGGGCCTGATCGGGGCCGGGGTCCTGCTCGTCGCCATCGGCGCGGGCTGGGTCACGGGCCCGCTCGCGACACTGGCACTGGTCCTGGTGCTCGGGATCATCCTCGCCCTCATCGGGGTCGCCATCATCGGCGGCCCCGAGGCGCGCCGGATCCTCGCCCCCTACGGCCTCTTGAAGCCGGGCACACTCTGGCTCGCCCTGTTCTATCTCGCACCGCTGTGGACCCTGTTGCGGATCTCGCTGTCGTCCAAGGAGAGCCGATTCAGCATCGACTACCAGTTCACCTGGGAGGTGTCGAACTACGTGGTGGCGTTCACCGAGTTCGGCCCCCAGTTCGCCCGGGCCTTTCTCTACGCGGGTACGGCCACGCTGCTCACCATCGCCATCGGCTACCCGCTTGCCTACGTGATCGCCTTCCGGGGCGGCAAGTACAGGAACATCCTGATCGGCCTGGTCGTCGTGCCGTTCTTCACCAGCTATCTCATCAGGACCATCGCCTGGTCGTTCATCCTGGCCGACAGCGGCATTGTCGTCAGCACCTTCGATCGCCTGCACCTCGTCGGGGTGCTGGAGATGTTGCAGATCATGGACAACGGGCGACTGCTCAACACCCCCGCAGCGGTGATCGGCGGCCTCACCTACAACTTCTTGCCGTTCATGGTCCTGCCCATCTACGTGAGTCTCGAGAAGATCGACGTCCGACTGGTCGACGCCGCGAAGGACCTGTACTCGACGACCGCGGCCACGTTCCGCAAGGTGGTCCTGCCACTCTCACTGCCCGGCGTGTTCGCCGGAACGTTGCTCACCTTCATCCCGGCTGCCGGCGACTTCGTCAATGCCCAGTTCCTCGGCAGCCCGCTCACCACGATGATCGGCAACTCGATCCAGGACCAGTTCCTGGTGCAGAACAACCAGCCGCTGGCGTCGGCGATGTCGTTCGTGCTGATGTTCATCATCATCGTGTTGGTGGTCATCTACAGCCGCTTCTTCGGCACGCAGGACCTGGCATGAGCGAGCCTGCGAGCACCCAGGGTACGGTGGGCCGCTGGACCCTGAACATCTACGCCGCGCTGGGCCTCCTCTATTTGTTTACGCCGATCCTGTTCATCGTGCTGTTCAGCTTCAACCAACCCAGGGGCAACTTCAACGTCGTGTGGCAGCAGTTCACCCTCGACAACTGGAAGGCGCCGTTCGCGGATGCGGCGCTCACCAACGCGCTCTGGGTGAGCTTGAAGATCGCCGCTCTCTCCACCCTGATCTCCACGCTGCTCGGCTCACTGATCGCCATCGCGTTGTGCCGCTACAGGTTCAAGGGGGCTGAGACCGTCCGGTTCTTCCTGGTACTGCCGCTGACGACACCCGAGATCGTGCTGGGCTCGTCCCTGGCCACCCTGTTCCTCGGCCAGGACCTCATCGACTTCGGGTTCACCACGATCGTGATCGCGCACATCATGTTTCAGGTGAGTTTCGTGGCCCTCATCGTCCGGGCCCGTCTTCGTGGCTTCGACTGGACCCTCGAGCAGGCGGCGCACGACCTCGGCGCCCCGCCGTTCCTGACCTTCTGGAAGGTGACCTTCCCGCTGATCCTGCCGGGGATCCTCGCGGCGGCCTTGCTGGTCTTCGCGCTCTCGATCGACGACTTCATCATCACGCTCTTCAACTCCGGGTCCACTGTGACATTCCCGCTGCAGATCAACGGCGCGTTTCGGGTCAGGTTCCCCCCGCAGATCAACGTGCTCGCCACCACGATCCTGCTGGTGAGCGTTGTGCTCCTGCTCGCGGGCACGCTGCTCGGCAACCGCCGGCGACGGTCGCTCGAAGGCCGGTGAGACCAGCCATGAGAACCGCGATCATTCAGTATGGGCGACTCAAGGCCGACGAGCTTGCCCGCGACGCGCGCTGGTGGGAGATCTATGAGGAATGCCTTCCGCTGGCAGAAGAACGCGAGCGACCGCTATCTGGAGACGTATATCGCCGTCAAGCGGCTCCACCGCTTCGAAGGTTCGTCGCGCAGGAAGTTCAAGAACGAGTTTCGCACGCTCCAGGAGATCAGCCATCGAAACATCATTTGCCTGGCGTCGCGATGGGACCGCCCTGTCCGGTCCTACTTCTCCGTCAGCGTCCACGCCCCGTTCCAGTCGGGTCCCGGCGGGTGCTCTCTCAAGTGGGCCAGACGCTCGAGGAATACGTGGGACGGCGGGTCGTCGGGGAGGATGGCCAGACACGCGGTGAAGGCCGTCGCCGCCTCGGCCCAGGCCTGGCGGCGGTAGGCGGCGAGGCCGGCGGCAAAGGGCTCGCGAAGCGCGCTGCGCGCCTCGTCGATCTCCCCCTTGCGCCCGAGCCCTCGAAGATCCGGTGCGGTTCGGTTTTGCCCACCACCAGGATGGCGTCGATCTCACGGGTGTCGATGGCGTCCCCCGCCTGCGTCATCGTGGTTTCGTCCACGAGGAAACGCGTGCCGTACACCTTACTGACCCCTTCGAGGCGCGAGGCGAAGTTTACCGTGTCGCCCATCACCGTGTAGCTCTTGATGACGTCGGAGCCGATCGTGCCGACGACCACCTCGCCGGTGGCGATGCCAATACGCATGTCGATGTCCGGCACCCCGCGGCGGATGCCCATCAGCTCGGGGAGCTCGTCGCGGAACGGCTGGACACGAGCGAGCTGGTCGAGTCCGGCCAAGCAGGCGCGCCGCGCCTGCTCTTCGGCGGTCGTGAACGGCGGTCCCCAGAAGGCCATGATGGCATCGCCCACGTATTTGTCGATGATGCCGTCTTGCTCGCGGATCGGCGTCGACATCGTCGTCAGATAGTGATTAATGACGTTGACGAGGCCCGTGGGCGTCAGTCCCTCGCTGACGGAGGTGGAAGCCCTTCATGTCGCAGAAGAAGATCGTCATCACTCGCCGCTCGCCGCCGGCGCCGGTCAGCGCGGGACGGTCGATCAGGCCTTCCACGATGCGCGGGTCCATGTACTTGCCAAAGGTCTCGCGGATCTGTTCCTTGACCCGCAGCTGGACGACCATCTGGTTGAACGCGGTCGTGAGGACGCCGATCTCGTCCCCCTGAGGTGACCGGGACAGCGGTGTCGAGTGAACCAGACTCCACGGCTCTGCAATTTCCGTGCGTGCCTCCGCCAGTGCCGCGCCGACCAGCCGCCCTTTTTCTGCGAAAACTGGTGTGTCCACCTCAATGGCGCGGCGTCCGGCGGGCTCTCGAGATGCGCGATGACGAGCCGGCGCAGGTACAGCGCCTCCTCGACCGATCGGATGTCCGCGGTGGCCAGGGCCCCGGCGCCTGGGATGTAGTCGTCGACGACGTACCCGAGTTGGGCGCCGACCTCTCGCGAAAGACCGGCCATGAACAGCGCCACCACGGCCATGAGGGCCACCAGCCCGAGCGCAATCGCGAAGATTTTGACGCCGATCGTGACGCGTAGGGCAGCCATGCCGCTTCAGGATGCCAGGGTTCGCCAACGTCCGCCGATCGGATAAAGTCGGAGGAGAAAATGAACCGTCTGAGTTGGCCGGGCGCCCTCGTCATCATCGCGGCATTGCTTGTCGGGGCCGGAACCTACACGTTCAGGTCGCTCCGAGATCTACCGCTCGATTCGGTGGAGGCAGGTCGCGCAGGGCTGGGGGACCTGGGTCGGGTGGCGGCCGCCTTCAGCGAGGGCACGGTGACGACCTCCTTCGTCAGCTACGCCACACAAGTGAGTGGGAGTACCTACCTCCAATTCGCCACGCTCAACGAGGTGGAGGTGTTCGAGCGCGCTGACACGGCCAGTGCGCTGTGGGGCCGGCTCGACTTGCCCACCGTGGTCGTGCGGGCGACCACGCCGGTCGAGTACACCTATTACCTCGATCTCAACGCGGCCTGGGAGTTTACCCTCGACGGCGAGACCATCCGTGTCCTGGCCCCGCCGATCCGACACAACACGCCGGCGCTCGACATCGCTCGACTGCGATACGAGGTGCGGGAGGGGAGCGTGTTCCGGAATGAGGACGAGGTCCTCCGGAGGCTGCAGGAGGGTCTCACCGATATGGCGCGGGGACGCGCCGAGGACAACATCCCGCTGGTGCGGGAGCTGGGACGGCGCAAGACCGAGGTGTTTGTGCAAACGTGGCTGGCCAGTCACTTCGGACTCGAGACCGGCCAGGCCGTGGATGTCGTTTTCGCGGATGAGCTGGCCCCGGCTTCCCCTCACCCGGTCGACGAGCGGCCGCCAGCGGAATTTCACCGGGAGCTGACACGTTGAGCGCGCCCTCCATCCGGCGGCCCGTGGGCTGCATGACGACGGCGTCCCGGTGCTGGCAGGTCGATAGCTGGCGTGGGGCTGGGGCCGCTGACGCGCGAAGGGCAGGAACGGATGATGCACCGGAGTTCATCATGCATGACGGTCGCAGCCGTCGTGGCACTGGCGGTCGGGTTGGGCGGGACCATCGGTCGAGCCCACACACCCGCGCCACCCGTGCCGTCGCTGCCGGATGCCCCGCAGACGTTGACTACCCCGGCCGGGCGAATACGTGTCGTGCCGATCAAAGGGCTCGTGTATCCGTGGGGGATCGTAGTCCTGCCAAACGGCGACATGCTGGTCACCGAGCAGAACCGCACCACGCTCCGTGATTATAGATGTAGGGTGCAGCCTCACTAGCTGCTGTGACTAGTGGGTGGAAGTCCCGGCGATGGGAGATTTCCTGTTCGCCCATCGAGCCTGACTCCCAGCGCCGGCCGGCGACGGCTGGCGCCAAAAGCGGGAGTGACACGGTACCTCAGCAGGCTCGGCGGAGCACGCTCCGCCAGGTCGTAGCCAGTCAGGAGGGCTTGGCAAACGCACGGGCCGCAGCATAAGGCGAACGATGCAGCGTCGAGAAGACTACCCCGTCGGAAATTGCTGGCAGAGACGGGCATTTCGCGGGTGGCGACTCGCTCCTACTTCGAGGCAGCCTGGTATCGCGGCGTCAGTGGCAACAGGACGACGCCGCGGACCCGCCGGCGTAGGGTCGGTGGCACGTGCGGACAGCACAGCAGGGAAAGGAGGGAAGGTCTCGTGGGTCGCCGAGGCGTGCCCGCACCGCGAAGGCGCGGCGTATAAGCGGTACGCCGTGAAGTCGTCGCGTGCCTGCGAGACTGGCGGATGGGGTCGTAGTAAGCGATGAGGGACCGAGACAACAGAACTCGGACCGGAGCCACGGACCCCTGGGGTAGAGAGGCGGTGGCCTCTCGCACAGCGGCCGGTCGACGCGCCAGCGAATCTGGACGCAGAGCCAGATGGGGTCATGGTGGCCGACACCGGCGAAGGACCGGGCAAACGTGGCGGCGAGGTCGGGTATGCCGGGCACTGGCTTCACCGACGTCCCGCCACGGCAGGCCCCGTCTGACAGGCTGGCCTTGAAGCCGTATTGGGGAAAACCCACCGTACGGAATTTTAGGGGGGGTGATGGAGACGTCGGCATCATTCGAAGCCCGGTCCGCGCCATCACTCTACCCGACCCCCCCCGAGTTAACGGAATGCC
>CALBET010000702.1 GCA_937888665.1 uncultured Acidobacteriota bacterium | reverse complement strand
CCGGTCATCTCGGCGACGTCATGAAGGAGTCGGCTCGAGCGGCGCTGTCCTGGTTCCGTGGACAGACCGCCACCTACGGCGTCGACGCCGATTTCTACCAGAATTCGGAGTTGCACCTCCACGTGCCATCCGGCGCCATCCCGAAGGACGGCCCGTCGGCGGGCGTCACCATGGCCACCGCGCTTGCCTCCGAGCTGACGGGACGCCCGGTGCGGGGCGACGTGGCGATGACCGGTGAGATCACGCTGTCGGGCCATGTCCTGCCTGTCGGGGGGATTAAGGAAAAGGTGTTGGCGGCTCGCCGGCATGGCGTGTTCGAGATCATTCTGCCGAAACAGAACGAGAAGCACGTCATCGAGGACCTTAGCCAGGAGCTGCGTCGCGACTTAACGCTTCACTTCGTGTCGACGATCGGTGAGGTGTTGGAACTGGCCCTGCAGCCGGCCGCGGCCCGTCCGACCGCCGACGCGGCCTCCGCCGTGCACGGTACCGTTCAGTAACAACCGGCAGGCCGCGTCGGGTCCTCGGCCCCGACGCGCTTCCCAAGCACGCTCGCGATGTCGTCTGGCGCTCGCGGTTGGCCCTCTTGAAACTCGTCTACTCCTCTCGCTACTCGCTGGACATCGGACCACACGTCTTTCTCACGGAGAAATATCGGCACGTCCACGCACGTCTGACGGCGGAACCTCATCCGAACCTGGATGGGGTCATCGAGCCGGTTGCTGCGACGTGGGACCAGCTCGCTCTGGTTCACAGCGACGAGTATCTCCACAAGGTTCGCACTCGCACCCTGTCGTCGGAGGAGATCGCGCAGCTTGAGTTGCCGCTCACGGACGGCGTCGTCGAGGGCTTCCGCCTGATGACCGGTGGCACGCTGACGGCCGCCCGCCTTGCGCTTGTTGATGGTCTATGTGGGCACATCGGCGGGGGGTTTCATCACGCGTTCGCGAGTCACGGAGAGGGGTTCTGCCTGTTCAACGATGTCGCGGTTGCGATAGCGGCCATCAGAGCGGAGGCCGCGCTGCCGCGGGTCGCCATCATCGACCTCGACGTTCACCAGGGCAACGGTACGGCGCTGATCTGTGGTCGAGACGAGTCGGTGTTCACGTGCTCCATGCACGATCGGCACAACTACCCTGCGTACAAGCCGCAGGGGTCACTCGATGTGGGTCTGCTGGCCGGAACCGGGGACGGTGAGTATCTCCAGCGCCTGCGTGAGGCTCTCCCCCGGGTGCTGGCGCACAAGCCCGACCTGTTGTTCTACCTGGCCGGCGCCGATCCGTACGAGGACGACCAGCTCGGACACACCAAGCTGACCAAGGCAGGACTGAGAGACCGCGACCGTTTGGTGCTCGACGCGGTCCTGGGTGCGGAGGTGTCCCTCGTCATCGTGCTCGCGGGCGGGTACGCGCGACAGCTCACCGACACCGTCGACATCCACACCGCGACGCTCGAAGCCGCTCTCGCCTCGGGCTCCGGGATACTCCGAACGTCCCGGTTGTAGGGTCCGTGGCTGTCATCGTTGTGCCGATGGCACCCAGGCGGTCGTCCGACCCCCTATGGTGAGATGTTCGACTGGCCTGCCGCGAACGTTCGCGGTGGCGTCACGGCCCCACCGCCGGTGAAAGAGCCAGTCCCGGGGAAAGCGCGATTTGTCTGCGTTGGCTCGAACGGCGGTCTCGATCACCTGCTTCAGTTTTCCGCGCAGTCGCGTCGACTCGCTGGGGGAGAGTGCGTCGGCCCGTCGTCGGGGGTCAATACCGGCCTGGTAGAGCACCTCGTCGGCAATCCAGGATCGAGTCTTGCGCACACACGACACCGACGATGGTCCGGCCCACAGCCAGACGCTCGGCGAGCCGGCGGGCCCGCTCAACCTCGGGGAGTTCAGGCATGGCGGAGTGTGCGACGCGGTCAGAGCAGGGTCAATCCCAGAGCCGTTTTCATGTCTGGGGCCTCGCCGGACTGAACGAGGTGGTGTGCCTCGGTGAGCGAGAACACCTTCACCTCGATGTCCTCGTCCTCGTCCGGTTCCGCCGCGTGGTCGGCGACGGCCAGGCCGGTGAGCTTGAAGAACACCATCACTTCGTCGCAATAGCCGGGGGTGGGGTAGAACGCGCCAAGACGGTCGAGCCGACCGGGAACCTGGCCGATTTCTTCGTGGCACTCCCGTGTCGCCGCTTGTTCTGGCGTCTCATCAGGGTCGACGCTACCGGCTGGGACTTCCCAGATCCAGCGGTCGATTGCGTAGCGATATTGGCGCACGAGGACGATGTGTCGCGGGTCAGGCATCGGCAGGAGCACGACGGAGGGGGGGTGGCGGATTACGTCCATGATCGCCTCGGGGCCATGGGGGAGACGGACGCGGTCCGACTCGACGGTAAAGACCCTGCCCGTGAAGACCGTGCGCTGGCGTCGCCCGTCGCTGGCCATCAGTCGTCAGCATCCCTGTTCTGCCAGGCTCTGAGGTCGTCGAGGACGCGCTGGAGGTCGTCCGGCAGGTCGGCGCGGAACTCGACGCGGCGGCCGTCTCGCGGATGTGCGAACGCGAGCCGGTAGGCATGGAGGAAGGGGCGCTCGAGCGTGGCGAGCGTTTTGTGGTCGGCGGCCAGGTGCCGGCGGAGGCCGCCGTAGACGGCGTCGCCCACCACGGGGTGCCCGATGCTGTTGAGGTGAACCCGAATCTGGTGTTGACGACCGGTGGCAATGGCGATGGTGGCGAGCGTCAGCCCGCGAAGGCGTTCGGTGCCGGTGACCCGGGTGACCGCGGTACGGGCTCGTCGCGCGCGGGTGGACATCTTCTGCCGATTTGACGGGTCTCGGCCCAGGGGGGCATCGATGCGGCGCCCCGTATTCAGCAGACCCCAGACCAGCGCGACGTACTCTTTCTCCACCTCGCGGTCCGCGAACTGACGGGACAGCTCAGCGTGGGCCGCGTCATGCTTGGCGACGACCATGACCCCGGAGGTGCCGCGATCCAGCCGGTGGACGATACCGGGGCGTTGCTCGCCGCCGATGCCGCTCAGGCCGGTGACGTGATGCAGGAGTGCGTTGACCAGCGTACCGCTCTGGTGTCCGGCCGCCGGGTGCACGACCATGCCGGGTGGCTTGTTCACGACGACCAGATCGGGGTCGTCATGCAGGATGGTGATCGGGAGCGCTTCGGCCATCGGCGTGGCGGGCACTGCCTGTGGGATCTGGAGTTCGACGACATCGCCAATGTGGACGGCATGGCTGGCCCGCACCGACTTCCGGTTCAAGTGCACATGCCCGTCACGAATCAGCCGTTGAATCTGGGAGCGCGAGCGCTCGGGCAGTACCGCCGTGATGTAGTGATCGAGGCGGGTCCCGTCGTGTTCGTCGGTGACGTCGAGCCGCTCGAGGGGGTCCTCGGCCGTGTCAACTGGAGGCATCGAGACCGATACAACGTTGTCGCACGTCTGGTGTCATGCTGCTCGCTTCTGGTGGCGTCTGGCAGTGGCGTCGTCCGTCGGCTGCTTGCGCCCCAGCAGGATCAGCATGACGATACTGACCGGCACGATCAAGCCGGACAGGAACTGCGACGTCGAAATCGCGTCGAACGGCATGCCCCGCGGGTCACCGCGATAGAACTCGATGATGATCCGGGCAATCGGATACAGCAGCAGATACGTCCAGAACGTGCGCCCGGGGAACGCTCGCCATCGGCGCTCACCCAGAGAAGAACTCCCAACACCAGCAGCTCCGCCACCGCCTCGTAGATCTGCGTTGGGTGGATCGCGATCCCCAATGGCGTGCCGACGTTCGCGGCTGCCAGCGTACTCGTAAAGGTGATGGCCCACGGGACGTCGGTCTCGCGCCCATAACAGCAACCAGCCAGCAGGCACCCCATGCGGCCTATGCTGTGGCCCAGCGCAATGCCGGGGGCGAACAGGTCGCAGGTCGTCCACAGTGGGAGCGCGTGGCGGCGGATGTACCACCAGGCGACCGGGACCGCCAGTAACAGGCCGCCGTAGAACACGCCGCCCGATTTCAGCAGCACCATGAGCTGAGCCGGGTCGCTCGTGAACCGGTCGAAGTCCACGAGGAACAGCATCAGCTTGGCGCCGATCAGCGCGCTGATGATGACAAAGATGCCCAGGTCCATCACGCGTTGCCCATTCAGGCCCGCGCGGTCGGCTCGTCTCAGCGCGAACTGGAGCCCCACGATGTAGGCGGTGGCCAGCAGCACACCGTAGCTATAAATGCTGACGGGACCGAGTTCAAACAGCAGTGGATACATCGGTGCGGTTCACCACGAGCATGTCCAGAATGAGGAGGCCGGCTCCTACCGTGATGGCCGAGTCGGCCACATTGAACGCCCAGAAGTGGTGCGTCCTCCAATACACATCGACAAAGTCGACCACGTAGCCCGCCGACGCGCGGTCGACCAGATTACCGGCGGCACCACCCAGAATCAACGCCAGCCCGGCTCGCGTGAGGGGCTCTCGCGGGCCGACTTGCCAGGCGTACGCCAGGATAGCCGCCAGCGCCACGACCGCGATGCCGGTCATCAGCACCTGCTTGTTCGCGAGGCTGGCCGAGTTCAGGAATCCGAACGCGGCGCCGGTATTGTGGACGTGCACGAGGTTCAAGAAGCCTGGTATCACCTCAATCGCGTCGTACAGCGCGATCGAGGTGCGGACCATCTGCTTGGTCAGCTGATCAAGCGCCAGGATAGCGACGGTGACGGTGGCCATCACCCGGCGGGTCATGAGGCTGGGAGCAGGTCCGGTCTCGACCGTCGGTGGCAGGACGTGCTCGGTTTGGGACTCGGTGGTCATGGCGGCGGTGGGGTCAGGCGACCGGGGCGGCCGCGTCGGCCAGGGCGTCGGCACAACGGGCACAGACCTCGGTGTTTTCGCGCTCTGGGCCGTCGGTCATTGTCGGGCACACCCAGCGCCAGCACCGAGGACATTTGGCCGTGTCCAACCGGGCGACCTCGATCCGGGCGGACCCCAGCGCATCCTGGAACTGGAAGCGTGCCCCATCGCCGCCTTCGGCCGGCGCTCCGCGCGTCAGGGTCACCGCCGACGTGATGAACAGGGTCGGCAGCTCGTCTCGATAGCGCTCAAGCAACGTCGCCAGTTCGCCGTTCGCGGTCAGGTGCACGACCGCCTCCAGCGAGGTCCTAACCACCTTCTCCTGTCTCAGGGTCTCCAGTTGGCTGTTGACGGCGTCTCGCACACGGAGCAACCGGTCCCACCGGTCAATCAGCTCCGGGTCGACGAGCGACTCCAGTCCGGTCGGGAAGTCCGCCAGATGCACGCTGTCCGCCCTGACGCCGGGGAGGTTCCGCCAGAGTTCGTCGGCGGTCATCGGGAGAACCGGCGCAATCAGACGGGTCAGTCCATCGACGATCGTGTGGATGGCGGTCTGCGCCGACCGACGAGCGTCCGAGCCCGGACCGAAGGTGTACAACCGGTCCTTGGAGATGTCCACGTAGAACGCGCTGAGATCCACGGTGAGGTAGTTGTTCAGCGTGTGTACGGAAGCCTGAAACTCGTAGCGGTCGTATCCCCGTAACACGCGCGTCGCCACCTCGCCATAGCGGGCCAGCGCGTAGCGGTCGACGTCCTGCAGTGCGTCGAGCGGTATGGCGTCCGCCGCGGGGTCGAAGTCGTACAGGTTCGCCACCAGAATACGGAGGGTGTTTCGGATCTTCCGGTACGCCTCGACCACCCGGGCGAGAATCTCGGAGCCGATCCGTACTTCCTCACGGTAGTCGACCATCGCGACCCACAGCCGCAGTACATCGGCGCCGCTTTGCTCGATGATGGCCTGCGGTTCGATGGTGTTGCCGACCGACTTCGACATCTTGTGCCCCGCCTGGTCCACCACGAAACCATTGGTGATGACCTGACGGTAGGGCGCGGCGTTGCGGGTGCCCAGTCCGATCAGCAGCGAACTGTGGAACCAGCCTCGATACTGGTCGCTCCCTTCCAGATACACGGTGTAGGGCCACTGCAACTCCGGGTGGTCGTGGAGGATCGCTTCGTGACTCGATCCGGAGTCGAACCAGACGTCCAGGATGTCGCGCTCACGCTCGAACTCGGTGCCGTCGCACTCCGGGCACCTGAGGTCCGAGGGGAGAAACTCTGCGAGGTCGCGCTCATACCAGGCGTCGGCGCCATGTTTCGCGAACACGGTGGCCGCGCGGTCGACCAACGCGATGTTCAGCACCGCTTCGCGGCACCCGGTGCAGTAGACGGCTGGAATCGGCACGCCCCACGCCCGCTGGCGTGAGATGCACCAGTCCGGCCGGTTGGCGAGCATGTTGTGGATGCGCTCCTCGCCCCAGGCGGGGAACCACTCCACCTCCTTGATCGCCGCCAGCGCCCGACCTCGGAGGTCGTGGGCGTCCATGGCGATGAACCACTGCCAGGTGGCCAGAAAGATGACCGGGTGATGACACCGCCAGCAGTGCGGGTAGGAATGGTCGACCGTCTCGCGGTGCCAGAGTCGCCCGGCGGCGGCGAGGGCCGCTTCCACTTTCGGATTCGCGTCGAAGACTTTTTCGCCGCCCACGACGCCCACGTCGTCATCGAACCGGCCGGATGGTCCAATCGGGGCATACACCTCGAGCCCGTATCGCATTCCGGTGGCGTAATCGTCCGCGCCATGCCCGGGCGCGGTGTGGACCGCCCCGGTGCCTTGTTCGAGGGTCACGTAGTCGGCCAGGACCCCGACCGAGTCGCGCTCGTACAACGGATGCTTGAACCGCAGCCCTTCCAGGTCACGCCCCTTGACGCTGACGAGCTTCCGGCTGAAGTCACGACCGACGGCGGCGGCGACGGTGCTCGCCAGCTGCTCGGCCACGATGACGGCGGTGCCGTCGACGTCATACACCCCGTACGCGAAGCTCGGCTGGAACGCGACCGCCAGGTTCGCGGGGATTGTCCAGGGTGTCGTGGTCCAGATGAGCACCGATACCGGGCGGTTCGCCAGCGCCGGCGCGCGTTCGACCAGTTGCGGCATGCTCTCCGCTCGGAGCTCGAATTCGACGTAGATCGAGGGCGATGTGTGGTCCGCGTATTCGACCTCGGCTTCGGCCAGGGCGGTGCGGCAGCGCAGGCACCAGTGCACCGGCTTCTTGCCC
>CALBET010000701.1 GCA_937888665.1 uncultured Acidobacteriota bacterium | reverse complement strand
GGGCCGGATTGCAGTAGTCCAACTGCGGTCAGGTGTCGATAAGTCCCTCCGCGCGAAGCCATTCGGCAACCCGGGCCATGCCCTCGTCCATCGAGACCAGTGGCTGATAGCCGAGAATCACCTTGGCCTTATCGATCGAGTAGGTACCCGGACGGTTGAGTAACCACATGGTGCCGGCCGATAGGTCGTTCTTCTGCCCGACGCGGCGAAGTACCGAGCCCACCGCGTCCGCGAGCGGCGCGACAACCTGGATCGGTAAAGTGCGGATTTTGCCGTCGCACATCGCCGCCAGGTGCCCGAAGAACTCCGCACAGCGCACTCCCTGACCGTCGGTCAAGATGAAGACCTGGCCGATTGCCGCCTCAGTGGCAACCACGAGCACCATGCCGTCGACGAAGTTGTCGATATAGATCGGTGAGAAAATGCCGTTGCCGCCATTGGGCAATGGGAAGCCGAACGGCTTACCCATCTCCGCGACGGGCGATCGCACCCACACCGAGCGGGGACCCCACACGTCGCCGGGCCGGATCACTGTCACGTCGATCTCCTTGGCGGCGTGCGCGGTGAGCGCGACTGCCTCGGAGTTGACCTTGGTGTCGGTGTAGACGTCGCCGTTCACGTGAACCGGGTAGGTCTCGTCGACGTCGTCGGGAAAGTCGAAGCCGTACGCGGCGATCGAGGAGATGTGCACGAACCGGCGCACCCCGGCCCCAACCGACGCTCTCAACACGCGACTGGTACCCAGTACGTTGACCTTCCACGCCTGCTCCAGCGAGAACGCCGCGCCGAGCAGAGCGGCGGTGTGGATCACGGTGTCGGCGCCATCCAGTGCCGGCTCCCACTGCTCGGGTTGGGTGATGTCGCCGGCCACCACGTCATGCTTCGGATCGGCGACCAGGTCGACTCCACCGACCTCAGCACCCAGAGTTCGGAGCCGCTCGGCCAGGGCGCGGCCGATGAAACCGTTGGCTCCGGTGATGAAGAACTTCCGGTCCGCCAGCGACGGTGCCGGGCGGTCGAGGTCCGCGCTGACCGCCACTACGAGCCCGCGTTGGTGAGCGTGACGGCGCCACCGGTGAGGTAGGTGACTTCCAGGCCCTGGTCGGCCGCCAGCGCTCCGGTGAGGTGGGTGATGAGCGCGGCATCGAGAATGGAGTGGAAGCTGCCGTCGTCGTTGAAGTTGACGTTGGCGCCCTTGACCCGGAAGAAGACGACGGTGTCTTCGGTATTGGAGTCGGGGCAGCACAGAGTGTGCACCGACGAGGCGGGCTCGAACAGGTAGGAGCCCGCGGTCTGCACCTGATCGGGATACTCGAGGTAAAACCAGCTGCCACTGATCGTCCAGGCGTCCACTTCGCCGGTGTGGTAGTGCAGGGGGATCCGCGCACCGGGCTCGAAGGTGGCCAGCACCACCCACACGCCGTTCTCCATGTCGAGTCGCAGCGGCTTGAAATGCACGCCGGCACCCAGGGAATTCTTGATCAATGGGACGTTGTTCTCGTTGACCGTCAGCAATTCGGTCTGCGGCAATGCCACCAGTGGTAGCGGCGCGCCGGTGGACGTGGCGGCTGGGGCGGGAGTAAGCGTCGTGGTCATGTGAACTGTCCTTATCTCGGGGTTATTGGTGCTCTCTACCTTGGCCGCCTCCCCAGGCGAAGTCTTGACAGTAGGGGACAACTTCCTGACAGTGGGGGACATGTCGGTGATCCGTGGCACGTGCCTGACCGGCTATCCCACGCTGGTCGACGAACTCGGCGGGGACCCCGACGTGTTGCTGAGCCGCGCCGGTATCCGGCATGACGACGTCGGTCGATTCGATGCGTTCTTCACCTACTTGGCGTTGATCCAGGCGCTGGAATCGGCTGCGGTACAAACCAACACCCCCGACTTCGGCCGCCGGCTGGGGCAGCGCCAGGGCATCGAGATTTTGGGGGCTGTCGGCGTCGCGGCCCGAACGGCGGGCACGGTCGCACATGCGCTGGCCACCTGCGAGCAGTACCTCGCCGCCTACAGTCCCGCGATCTCGGTGGGGCTTTCCCCGCTGGCCGACGATCGCTTCGCCTTCTTCGAGTTCAGGGTGCTGATCGCCCACCCGCCCGCGCACCCGCAGGTGATCGAGTTGTCCCTCGGCGTCATGCTGCGGGTGCTGCGCTTCCTGCTGGGGTCCCACTACGCGCCGACCGTCGTGCATCTACCCCACGATCCGCTCACCGCCCGCCGCGACTATCTGCGCTATTTCTCCTGCAGGCCGCGCTTTGGTGAACCGCGGGCCGGTTTCACCCTCGCAACCGACGATCTGAGTCGACAACTGGTGCGCGACGAGGTGGCGCATCGCGCCATGCTTGAGTACCTCGACAGCGTCATCGACCGCCACGATCCCGGCATGATCACGCCGGTCAGCGAACTGGTGCGGCAGTTGTTGCCGACCGGGGCGGCGTCACAACCGGTGATCGCCAGACAATTCCGGCTGCACCCCAAGGGCTTGCAGAGGCGGCTTGCTGCCGAGGGGACGACGTTCGCCACGCTCGTGGACGACGTGCGCCGCGACATGGCGCAGCGCTATCTGCGTGACACCACTATGACGCTGTCTCATCTGGCCCGCGAGCTCGGCTATGCCGAGCAGAGCGTGCTCAGCCGGTCATGCCGACGCTGGTTCGGGTCCAGCCCGACGCTACTGAGGGAGACATGGCGCTCTGCCAACCAGGGACGGGCCCTCCAGGGGATGGGCGACCTCGTCGACCCCTGAACCGCATCAGCGTGTCTCCTAATGTCAAGAACTTGTCCCATGCTGTCAAGACCAGCGCTGAGTGCCAGGGCAGGCTGAGGATCACAGCCAAGCCTCCATCGAAAGAGAGCTCCGATGCCGAACACGATGCGCGCGGTCCTGATGCAGGACACAAAGCTACGGGTCCAGGATGTGCCCGAGCCGGTACCGGGTCCCGGCGAGGTCCTGGTCGACGTGCTCGCGTGTGGGATCTGCGGTTCGGACCTGCACTGCGCATTGCACGGAGCCGACCTGAACGCGGCGGCTGAGGAAGTGACGGGCACCGGGCTAGTCGATCTGTCGCGCCCGATCGTTTTCGGTCACGAGTTCGTCGGCCGCCTCGCGTCATACGGGCCCGGCACTGAACAACGCATCTCGGTGGGCAGCCGGGTGGTGTCGATGCCGTTTCTGCTGCGCGAGCAGCCGGTGATGTTGGGTTTCTCCGGCACCGAAGCACCCGGCGGGTACGCCGAGCGGATGGTGCTGTCGGAACCGCTGCTCATCGAGGTGCCCGATCACGTTTCTACCGAAGTGGCCGCACTGACAGAACCGCTGGCGGTCGCCTACCGCACCGTAGTCCGCGCTGAAGTCGGCTCCAACGACGTTGCACTGGTCGTCGGGTGTGGTCCGATCGGGCTGGCGGTCATTGCGGTGCTCAAGATGAAAGGCATCGGTCCGATCGTGGCGTCCGACCTCTCTGCCGAACGTCGTTCTCTGGCAAAACGACTGGGAGCCGACATCGTCGTCGATCCACAAGAGGGCTCGCCGTATGAGGCGCTGATGGGTGCGGCCGCCATGGATGACCCCGCCCGGATGGCTCCGCCGAACCCGCTGCTGGGGCAGTTGCCGTTGCGGCCCACGGTCGCCTTCGAGTGCGTCGGAGTGCCGGGACTCATCCAGCAGCTGATTGCCGGAGTTCCGCCGGGTTCGCGCA
>CALBET010000700.1 GCA_937888665.1 uncultured Acidobacteriota bacterium | reverse complement strand
CCGCACCAGTGGACGCTTGAGCAGCAGGGATCGTTCCGCAAACTCGACCCCAGCCTCCAGACGTTCCTGATGGATCAGGTCAAGGCGTCCGAAGACGGCATCAGGGCCCGCGAGCAGTACACAGGACTGGAACAGGTTCTCGCGCCCCATCGTGAGAAGTGGGCGCTGCGCGGCCTCGACGACACCGCTGGCGTAAAGCAGGTTCTCGCCATCTACGATTGGGCGGGGCGTGAGCCGGAGAAATACATCGAGTGGTTCCTCGACACGACCGGGCTTGAGATCGCGCCGGCCGAAACCGCCACACCAGCGGGCGAGGAACAATACCAAGATCCGGAGGTTATGTCGCTCCAGCAGCGTCTCGACCAGCTTGAAGGGTCGTTCCACGCGCAGAGCGCAATGTCCGAGCAGCAGCGCGAGGCCCAGATCAGGAGTGACCGCGCGCAACTCGGAACAGAGTTATTCACTTTTGCGGATGCAAAGGACGACACCGGTCGTTCCCTCCATCCGTATTTCGGGGAAGTCCGGTCTTACATGGCCGGGCTGATGAGGGCCGACCCGAACGTCAACGACCTTCAGACCGCGTACGACATGGCTTGTCGTGCCCACCCCGTCGTGAGCGCCAAGATCGCTTCGTCTGCGAGAGCAGTTGAGGAGCGGGATCGTCGCAAGCGAGACCGGGGGAAAGCCGAGTCCGCCAGACGCGCAGGAAGCAGCATTTCGGGCAATCCGCTCGACGGTGCCGGTAGTCCTGAGCTGACCGGGGACACACGCGAGGACATGCGCAAGCTGTTTGCGAACGCCGGGCTTCTCTAGCCTCGTTCCCGACAGCCTCCCTGCAACCTTTCGCAAAAGGAGACAGCAATGGCTGGTCCTGCGGACTATGGCGATCTGATCACGACCACGATCGAGAATCGCACCAAAACCATCAAGGACAATCTGTCCATCAACACGGCCCTTCTCGCCAAACTGAAAATGAAGGGCAAAATGCGCACCTTCAGCGGCGGACGGACCATCGACGAAGAACTGGTCTATTCCGGCCCCGGCAACAGCGGATACTACTCCGGCTACGACCAGCTTGGCATGAGCCAGGGCGAGATGCTGACGATGGCGGAATTTGCCATCAAGCAGGCCGCCGTGACGATCTCCATGTCTGGCCTGGAAGAACTCCAGAACGCCGGTGCCGAGCAGTTCATCGACCTCTACGCCGCACGCCTCGATGCCGGTTCCAAGGAGCTCGTCAACCTTCTCTCTGACGGGCTCTATTCGGACGGCACCGGTTCGGGTGGCAAGCAGATCGGTGGTCTTCAGTTGCTCATCGCGGATGATGGCACCGGCACGGTCGGCGGCATCAACGCGAGCACCTACTCCTGGTGGGCCAATCAGTTCTACGATTTCTCCGCCAACAGCGTTGTGCCTTCGGCGGCGACGATCACCTCGGCGATGAACACGCTGTACCTCGCTTGCTCGCGCAACCGGGACCAGCCTGACCTCATCGTGGCTGACGACACCTACTACACCTACTACGAAGAGTCGTTGCAGCCGATCCAGCGTATCGCCGATTCGAAGATGGCGGACGCCGGGTTCCAGAACCTCAAGTACAAGGGCGCGGCGGTCATTCCCGATGGCGCACTGAACGGCTCGGCTCCGGCCAGCCACATGTACTTCCTCAACACGGATTTCATCTCGTGGCGTCCGCACGCAAAGCGGAACGTCGTCCAGTTGAACCCGGAGAGGTTCACCGCCAACCAGGACGCCATGTCCCGCATCATCGCCTGGGCCGGAAACGCCACCGTGAGTGGCCGGAAATTCCAGGGCGCGATCGTCGCGTAGTCTGAAACACCGAAAGGAAACATCGAAATGCCTACGTGGAACATTACTACTCCCCTCATCGGTGCCCAGGCTATCTCGGCCCAGAGCACCACTCTAAAGCACCCGCTCGGCTTCACCGTCACGGCGAAGGACGCCACTCTCGGCGATGCCGAGTTCATGTACGTCAAGGGCGTCGCTTCGGGGGTGGCTTTTGATTGGGTGACGTTCGACCAGCATGCGGGCGCGGTTGTCCGCTCCGCCGCGAATGCCAAGGGTATCGTCGGCATTCTCCAGAATGCCCTCACCGCCAGCTACTATGGCTGGATGGCGGTCCGGGGTGCTGGTCTGACCGGCAATTGCCTGACCTCGTTCGGCGACAACGGCAAGGTCTTCCTCACCAGCACCGCAGCGACGATCGACGACGCCTCGGTTGCCGGTGATTTGGTCTCCGGCGCGGTTGGCCGCGCCGCCACGGTTGCCGACTCGGGAAACGCCGTGTTCGAGATCAACCACCCGTTTGTCACGGACGCTGATAGC
>CALBET010000699.1 GCA_937888665.1 uncultured Acidobacteriota bacterium | reverse complement strand
CTATGACGGCGACGGGCGTCTGGACCTGATCGTCAGCCACTTCTCCGAGGACTACCACACGCTGTACGAGAACAGCGCCGCGGGGTTCTTCACCGATGTCAGCAGTGCCGTCGGCATCGCACGGCCGTCCCTGCCATACCTGGGCTGGGGTGTGGGGTTCGTCGACATCGACAACGACGGCTGGCTCGACATCTTCACCGCCAACGGCCATGTGGTGCCGGATGTCGATCAACTGGGCCTCGCGACGACGTACCAGCAGCGCAGCCAGCTCTTTCGCAATCAAGGGAACAAGCGGTTCACCGACGTGACCGAGGAGGTCGGCGGCGGACTGCTGATCGAGCGCACGACCCGAGGGGCGGCATTCGGTGACTACGACAACGATGGCGACATCGACGTGCTGATGGTCAATCTCGACGACCGCCCCACGCTGCTCCGTAACGACACGGTGTCCGATCATCACTGGGTCACGCTACGCCTGGCCGGTCGCGAGAGCAACCGGGACGGCATCGGCGCCAAGGTCACCATCGAGGCCGGCGGGCGTACACAGATTGCGGAAGTGCGCAGCGGCGGCAGTTATCTCTCGCACAACGACATGCGTGTCCATGTTGGCATCGGCGATGCCACCCAGGTCGACAGCGTCGAGATTCGGTGGCCCAGCGGTCAAACCGAGACCGCGGCGTCGCTGGCGGCCGACCGCTTCTACGTGGCGCGCGAGGGACAGGGCATCGAGCCACTGGGCCGGACCCCGCGCCAGCCCTGACCGAAGGTCGGCGCATGGTCCGCGCTAGCGCGGCCGTCCGTCCGACGTCACGGTGGACCGCGCCCCGAGCCTCGTAACGGTGAGTTGCACTGGTCCCGCCGCGGCGCCTTCTGGACGCTCGAAGCGCACCAGGTGCTGACGTGCCAGTTCTCGATTCCGCGCTCTGATCCGATCCGCGATCTCGGCAAGTTGCCGATCGAGGCTGGCCCCCAGAAACAGCGACACAAAGGCCCCGCCGGTCACCGTGCTCAAGTCTCGACCAATCGCCTCCGGCACCGACACGCGGCGCTTGAGCGAACCGGGCGCCGGACTCAACATCACCAGGGTGTGCACCGTGATGCCGTCACGGCGCACCCGCTGGGTAAGCGCCCCGAACCGCTCGGTCGCCTCGGGGTACAGGTACGCCGCGTCGGCGCTGACGAGGACCGCGACGGGGCGCGCATACGCGGTCTCCGCGGTGAGCCAGCGCGCCGCCTCTTCCACCCCCTCGAGCACTTGTGGCCCGGACCCGTCGGTGACGGACATCCCGTCGATGGCCCGACGCATCTCCTCGGCGGTACGCACATCCTGGGCAATCCACCGCGGCTCCGGCGCGAGGACCAGCAACGACATCGGCTGATTCTCCGGCAACCGGTCGACGAAGTCGCGGAGCCCCTCCTGGACGCGGCTGAACGCTCGCGCGGACGCGGGACCGTTGTCCACCAGAATCGCCAGCGAGACCGGCAGATTCGCGGGTCTGACATCGAGCACTGGCCGCAGGACCCCGTCTTCCCGCACCATGACTTCGGACGCGTGCAGGTCGTGCACGACGGACCCGGTCCGCTGGTCGATGACCTGGACATACACGCGGGGCTGCGCGGCCACCGGGGACGCTGCCCAGCAGCACAACGCCATGACAGCGCCGAGACCAGTCCAGCCATGCGCCCTTCTCCGGCCCGGCAGTGTTTGGGTCACTGTGTCTGACTCCAGGTACATGAGACTGCTCGCCCGATGGTATCCCGAACGCCAGACTCGTTGAGCGGCTACGGCGCCGGCATTCGCGTCCACTTGCGGCTCGATCTCCTGATACCCGAATGTCGACGCGAAAGGCCGATCTTGAACAAACGGTGCCAAAAGGGTCGATCGGGGCCCAGAAGACGGGGCTCGCCACCGTTTTCGGGCGGGCGTGGGAAAAAGTCACGGAAGGTGTGCTTCTCGGCAGCGCCCACTGGCTGCTCCGGACGAAGAGGTTGCTCGGAGTGCTGGGGCAATTTCGCAGCCGTAGCCGTCCGGGCGTCAGTTCGCTGTTGAAAGTAGACCCCGCGTCCAGATCGGCCGCGATCATCTCGGCCCACGACATGCAGTAGTGCGCGGTGCGTCCTCCCTAGGCAGGACATCGACCCTCTCCCCGAGGAAAGGGCCATCGCCCGCGGACACCTCGATCTCCTCGGCCGCCGCGCCGCCCGTCGGGTTCATCGACGGGCACGCGAACGGCTGTCGCTCCCCAGTGGCTGTTCCCGGAGGTCGCGAGCGAGTTGGAGCGACGGGAGGCGTGACCGGCCTCGTGGCCAAGTGCCGACCGTGGCCCGGAGGTTCGACCGGACAGGCGGTAGCATAGGCGCATGCATCTCAAGCTTGTACCGCTTGCCGTGGCCGGCGCGAGAACCTTGATAGCGACGGTGCGCAAGACCGACGCTCAAAGACAGGTCTCGCATCGTCGGAGGCGACGTCAGATGAATCATCGGGGCTACGAGCGTCCGGGGTTGCTACTTGTCACCGTTGCTACCGTCTGTCTGTCGGCGCCAAGTGCACTCGGGCAAGGCCTCGTCCTGCGAGGGGTCGGCCCGGTCAATCGCTCCATGGGTGGCGCCGCGGTGGCCGCGCCGCTCGACGCCGTCGGAGCGCTGCACTGGAACCCGGCCACGATCGGCGGACTCACGTCATCCGGCCTTCGCTGCGATGGAGCATGCCGAGGCTCATGTAGGCGCGCGAGTTGGGGCCCAGCTCGATCGACCGGCTCAGGGCCTGCAGTGCCAGGTCCCTGTCGCCGTTGCGCAGGTAGGCGTCGCCGAGATTCGCGACCATGTCGGGGCTGTCCGGCTCGAGTTCGACGCCACGCGTAAACGCCGCGATCGCCTCCGGATACTGTCCGGCGCTGACGTAGAAGAAGCCGAGCCAATCGTAGCTCGCCCCGAGGTTGGGGCGTAGCTCGACCGCCCGTTCGACATCGGCCCGTGCCTGCTCGATCTCACCACGCTCGATGAGAATCCTGGCGCGCAACCGGTACGCCCAGTCTTTGGCTGGGTGGGACTCTATGACGCGACTCAGCTCATCGAGCGCTGCCTCGAGGCGACCGGTATCCGCGTAGATTAACGCCAGCTGTACACGCACTTCCGGGTCCTCGGGATCCAGGCGCATCGCCTCGAGGAGGGACTCTTGGGCTTGCTCCTCCGCCACCTCGTCGCCGTCGATGCCGTAGGCGGACCAGTAGAGCTCTCCTAGCATGCCATGGGCGATCCCGAAGTTCGGGTCCCGCTTGACTACGGACTCGAGCAGTTCGATGGCCCGATCCAG
>CALBET010000698.1 GCA_937888665.1 uncultured Acidobacteriota bacterium | reverse complement strand
GATGGCGCCAAAGTTGCCCGCCTGTATGACGTCGGCGCTGCGGGGGCAGGCCGCCGCGATGGCGAGGATGGCCAGGATCGCATCGACCAGGTTGCCGCCTGCGCCACCATCCTCTTCGCGGACCGTGATGCCGAGCAGCCCCATTTCGGCAAACCGCGCCGACACGTCCCACGGGAAGCCGCTCGCCATCGCGCGCGCGCGTGCACCGGGAGCCAGTTCCGCCTGGGCAAAGCGCTCGATCCCGGCATAAAAGAGCCTCTGGCTTTCGCTCCAGCTGAAGTCCAAAGAATGTTCCCCTGATGATCGCAGTGCTACGGTTCCGCCACGAAGATTAGCGACCATGGCTTCCTGCAACGACCTGTTGCTGGTTTGGGGTACACAACAAGAGATTATGAGTCAGCTCCGCAAGGCAATCCCGCTCAATCCGCTGCATGTCTTCGCGGTCGCCTCCCGCCACACCACCTTCACGGCCGCCGCCAACGAACTGGGCGTCACGCAGGTGGCGGTGAGCCGCCAGATCGCGGTTCTCGAGGATTTCCTCAAGACGCAGCTTTTCGAACGCCGTTCCCAGTCGATCAAGCTGACGGTCGTCGGTCGCGCGCTGAGCCACAAGATCGAGCCACTGTTCCACGAAATCGAGGCGGCCACCCTCGACGTGCTGGATGTCGGGCGTCAGTTCACTGTGAACCTGCGCACCTACCCTACCTTCGCGAACCACTGGTTGATGCCCAGACTGGGGCTTTTCAAGAACGATCATCCGGATTTCGACATCCGTCTCGATACCCGTGTCGAACCGCTGAGCTTCCGCGGCTCGCATCTGGACGCCGCGATCCAGCTGGGCACCGGGGAATGGGCCGAGGCATCGGCACGCAAGTTGTTCGACGAAGAGGTCGATGCGGTCTGCAGCCCCGAATATGCAGCCAGATTCGACAACTTCACCAATCCCGCCGACGTGGGCCGGGCAACGCTCCTGCATGCCCGCTACCGTCGCCGTGAATGGGAACAATGGGCCCGGACCGGGGACCATGCCATCGATCCGAGGCGCGGCTGTGAATTCGCCTCGTCGCTGCTGGCCTACAGCGCCGCGGTCAACGGCCTTGGCATCGCGATGGGGCAGCTCGCGCTGCTCGAGAACGAACTTGCCACGGGGAGGCTGGTGCGTCCCTTCGGGCGTGCACTTGCCACGGGCAATGCCTTCTGGGTCGTATGGCCAACGACCATCTCGGCCAGCACAATGACCCGCAGACTCATAGACTGGGTGTTGGTGAGCGCCGGCCAGGTACCCGAGTTTTTCACCCATCGTCGCTGAATGCCGCGGAACATGCGCTGCGCTCAGGCACCAGGGTGATGCGCCGGAAGGACATTTTCCCTGGTGAAAGTCGGTGAATCGGAGAGATCGAGGCCAAGTTCGCGGGCAAATCGGTGACCGGAGTAAACGGCCGCTGCAATGGTCGAAGGCGCTCGACAATCGCCGATCGCAACCACCCGCATGGACGTATCCTCCACATCCATGCCGGCGAGAGCGGTGAGCAAGCGGTCGTCAGGCGCCTGACCGGTGACCAGAACGACGGCATCGCAGCTCAGTGTCAGCGGCGCACTCGTGTAGACGGAGGAGAAAACCACCTGCTCCCCGCGCACGGCATCAAGGGCATGGTTGGGTACGATCTCGATGCCCAGCCCGTAGAGACGCTTGTGGATGTGACCGATCTCGAGCGTGTACT
>CALBET010000697.1 GCA_937888665.1 uncultured Acidobacteriota bacterium | reverse complement strand
CTGGCGTCTGCAGCGGCGACGGCGAGCGCCGATGCACGCGTCGAGCAGGTGTTTATCTGCACGCCCGACAAAGACCTCGCCCAGTGTGTCGTCGGCCGCCGCGTCGTGCAGTTCGACCGCCGCGTCGGGGTCATCCGCGACGCCGACGGCGTGGTGGCGAAGTTCGGTGTCCCGCCGGGGTCGATCCCAGACTACCTGGCGCTGGTGGGCGACGCCGCCGACGGGTTTCCCGGGCTTCGCGGCTGGGGCGCGAAGTCGACCGCGCTCGTGCTCGCGCGGTACGGCCATCTGGAGGCGATTCCGGATGACGCCGTCGCGTGGGACGTGCAGGTCAGAGGCGCCGGCCGCCTAGCGACCGAGCTGGTCACGCACCGCGACCTGGCCGCCCAGTTCCGTGATCTGGCAACCCTGCGCACGACGACCGAGCTGTTCGAGTCCGTCGACATGCTCCGCTGGCGCGGCCCTCGGCCCACGTTCTTCGACCTCTGTGCGCGACTGAACGCGCCAGGGTTCTTCAGGCGGGCGCGGCAGCTCGCCGGCTCACGCGCATCGTGATCGGTGTCGCGGCACGGAGCGTGATCGACGGGTTCCGACCGATCGCCAGCCGGTCGGTCGAGTCCAGCCGACATCGCTGCGCGATGGCGGACACGACGAGTACCAGTTCCATCATCGCGAAGGTGTTCCCGATGCACTGACGCGGCCCGCCGCCGAACGGGAAGTACGCAAACGGGGGGCGATCGACCGGGTGTTTCGGGTCAAACCGATCCGGGTCGAAGAGTTCCGGGGTGGTCCAGTATTCCGGGTGTCGATGGGTCACGTAGGGGCTGGTCAGTACAATCGACCCGGCGGGAATTCGAAATCCGCCAACCACGTCATCGACCATTGGCCGGCGAGACACCACCCAGGCCGGTGGGTACAGTCGCATCGATTCCTTCACGACCTGGTCGACATATCCGAGCCGTGGCAGGTCGGCCATGGTTGGCGGCCGCCCGTCCAGTGCGTGGTCAAGCACCTGTTCGAGCCGCTGTCGGACCGCCGGATGCTCCGCCAGCAGATGCCAGGTCCAGCCCAGGGCGATCGCCGTCGTCTCGTGGCCGGCCAGGAAAATGGTCATCACTTCGTCGCGAAGCTGTGCGTCGCTCATGCCCTCGCCGGTCTCTTCGTCGCGCGCCTCCATGAGCATCGACAGCAGGTCGTGGTCGGTCGTGGCGGCTGTGCCTGAATTCGTCCGTCGCGAGGTGATGATCTCCACAATGACGTCGTCCAGCGTCCGCATCGCGGCGCGTTGTGTGCGGTTGGCCCGGCCCGGCCACCATGCGGGCATCGGAACGACCCTGCTGATGGCCTCGTTCGCTCCGTGCAGGATCGTGTGCAACGCCTGCCCGACACGATCGGCCTCCTGACTCACGTCGGTGCTGAGGAGTGTCTCGCCGACGATGCGCAGTGTCAGACGCATCATGTCGGCCGTGACGTTCACCGTCTCCGATGGCAATCGAAGCCAGTCGTCGACGAGATCGCCGGCCGCCGACGTCATGGTGTCGCCGAAGCCAGCGATCCGGTCCCGGTGAAACGCCGGTTGCACGATCCGCCGCTGGCGCAACCAGTGGGCCCCCTCGCTGGTCAGCAAGCCGTTCCGCAGGAACACCCGGAGTACCTGGAATCCTCGGGTACCTTTGTCGTACTGGTTCGCATGGTCTTGCAGCACGTGGCGCGCATCGCGCGGATGGGCCACCAGGAAAAGCGACCGGTTCAGTAGCCGGAAACGGACGACATCGCCGCAGGTCTGAAAGCCGGACATCAGGAGACCCAACGGGTCTCGCCGGAAACGAGGCAGACTCCCGAGCACGCCGGGAGCGGGGTATGTAGGGGCTGAGTCGGACACGGGCGGTTAGGAGCTGGCGTTGACGAACGCCGCGAGTCGTCTCAGATTGTCAGGTGAGAGGTCGAGGAACTCGACCCCGAGCCCGCCGCCGCGCGTGTGTCGCGCGATGGCCGTGCAGGTGATGAATTCGTTGCCGCCGGGGAGCTTGAAGCGCAAATTCAGAATGCCACCTACGCTCGTGCTCGCACCTTGGATGAATGCGCCGCCGACACTGAGGTCGCCGAAGCGCTCGTTGCCGCGCGTGAAAATGCCGTCTTCGCCTCGCCAGACTTCGGTGCGAAAACTGACGCGGCGGTGAACCCTGCCCTGTTCCATGCGCGTGTCGGCCAGCATCGATGACCGGTGCCCCCCACCGACCGCCTGGATTGTAACGCGCCGTGATGATCAGCCGGCAACATCCTGAGCCACAATGAGCGGATGAGTCGGCTGCACGACGCGCTGGGGGCCAGGCGGGAGCCGGAGGCGCGTCGTTCGCGTGAGGAACCCCGGTCTCTTCACCAGCTCGGCTGGAGACCCAGTTCCCGATCTGGCTCCCCGCACACCACCGCCGGGCTTGTCGCGGTGCTGCTGCGTGGGCTGCTCTGGGCCATCTGGTGGGCGGCGAGCCTCGCCCTGCGTACCGACCCGCCGGAACCGGCGGCTCCGGAGCAGACGGTGGGAGGGAGCGCCGGAAAACCGCTTAGGATCAGTGTCCTAAGTCTGGGCGGGTCGCCGGATCGCGCGTGGGACGGAGTACTATGATGCGTTGCCACCCGCATGGTTCACTACCACCGGTCGAACCGCCAACGCTGACCCACAGACCCTGATCGGGAGAGACGGCGGCGCACATGTTTTGAGCGACGTCCTCACCCTGGGCACAAATCAATGACACGCACGTTGCCGCCCTGGGCGCAAGAACTCCTCGATGGTCATCCTGAGGGCGCGCGACCCTCTCAGGCCGATCCGATGCCCGCCTGGCTTGAGAGCGAGCTGGCTCGCGTCCCGCTTTGGGCCCGTATCCGTCAGACACCGGAAATCAGGCAGCGCCATCCGTTCCTGCTGATCGAAGACCTCCGTCAACAGCCGGAGCTGATGCGGCAGGTGCTTGAGTTGCGTTCCGATCTGGCGGCGCTGGCTCATCGGCTGATTGATCAAGGTATCCGACACCTCGTGTTCACGGGGTGCGGGTCCGCGTTTCACAGTTCCCAGTTCGGGTCCTTCATCTGCCGGAAGTGGAGCGGGTGGACGACTGAAAGCCACGACTCTCTGGAGTTCACGCATCACTGGGCGGAAGGACAGGAACCAACCGCGGTCGTGGTGCAGTCGGCCACCGGGTCGACCGCCGAGACGATCGACGCCGCACGGCATGCCTCGGCCCATGGCCTCCTGACCGTGGCCCTGACCAATACGGCCGGTAGCGCCCTTGAGGCGCTCTGCGACGAGACCATCTGCTTCCCGACCGGGCAGCGCTGCGGTCCCGCCGTCTCCGTGGTGACCACCCGACTGATGATGTTGTATGTGCTGGCGCTGGAGGTGGGCGCCGCGACCGGCGCGCTCCGCGCTCACGAGGCGGACGAACTCGCGAACGCCATCGGTCACCTGCCAGACGCCGCCGCGCAGTTCCTTCGCGAAGAGGACGTGAACGTGTCGCAGATTGCGAACGCGCTCCACGATCAGCAGGCGCTGCTCGTGGTTGGCGGCGGACCGAACTGGTTCTCAGCGCGCGAGGGCGCGCTGAAGGTCGAAGAGGAGAGCAGCCTGCTGTGCAAGGCGTATCGGCCGGCGGGGTACCTGCACAACGCCATTCCCGTGCTGTCCGATACGGTGGGCACCGTCGTGGTCGCACCGCCTGGGAAGACGTACGGGAGGTTGCATGACGTCGTACGCACGGCCCGGGCGGCCCGGTCGTCGAGCCTGGCGCTCGTGGTCGAAGGGGATGACGCCATCGCCCCCGACGCGTCGTTCGTGATCGCCGTACCGGGACCGATTAGCGAGCTGCTGATGCCGCCGCTGGCCGCGGTTGCGTTTCAGTTGCTCGGCTACTATCTGGGCGCCGAGCGCGGGATCAATCCCGACACCCTCCGTTCCGACGATCTCGACCACGCCCGAGCCTGGCTCACGGCGTTTCCGTTCGGATCCCAATAGGCGGCGTGCCGCAACCCGGTCGCGACCGACTTGGACCGGCAATGACTCCGCTTCAGGGCTTTCGTCGGCAGGCCTCCCGCAGGCGCTTCCTTCATCGATGGCGAACTGCGTGCCAACAGCCTGAATCCGGGATAGGCCGCTACGCCTGCGCGTGGACCCGCGTGGTTGACGCTGGGAACCGCATCAATGCGTCGAACCGGCGGGTCGGACGGCGTACCAACTCACCCCCACAGTTGGGGCACTGACCCTGCAGCGGCCCAGCCGTGCAGTCTGCGCAGAACGTACATTCGAACGAACAGATCATTGCCGCCAGGGAGTCCGGCGGAAGGTCGCAGTCGCAGCGTTCGCAGTTTGGTCGAAGGTCCAGCATCGTTTTGCCTCCAGTTCACCTATAATCAGCGGGTTTGTCTTGTGGACATTCGTCCACGACTCGATACTGATCCGAGGAGTCACACATGGGCCCAGAACCTAGTTCCCTAGCGACGCTGTTGTTCATTGCCGGTGCGGTGGTGCCCTTCACGGTCATCGTCATCTGTTCCGTGCTCGGCCTCGTCAAGCGTTGACGCGTTGACCCGCTGAATGGCGACCGTTGACCGCCGGATGCCGCGGGACCGTCCGCGCTTCGGCGCGCCAGTACCCGCCCACCGCAGGCGCTCGATGCGACACCGGCGCCACCCCGCATTGCTCTTCTCCCTCCTGGTCTGCCTGACCCTGGGCGCCTGTGGCCGTACGGGCCCTGGCCCAGACGGCAATGGTGACGTGCAGCGAGACGCCGCCGCGCCGTCCCGCCACCTGTTGATCGTGCTCGACGGGCTGCGGCCGGACTACGTGACCCCGCAGGTCATGCCCGCGCTGCACGCGCTGGGTCAGCGGGGTGTCGTGATGACTCGGCACCACGCCGTCTACCCGACCGTGACCCGGGTGAACGCCGCCTCGATTTCCACCGGCGCCTACCCCGAGGCGCACGGGCTGATGGGCAATTCGGTGTTCTTTCCCGCCGTCGACCCCGGTAGCTTCCTCGGCACCAGTGACCGTGCGAACCTGCTTCAAGTTGAAGCGAGCGGTTCGCCGCTGCTGACCGCGACCACGCTCGGCGAGGTCCTTGAGACCGTTGGGCAGCGGCTGCTGGTAGCGAGCTCCGGCTCCAGCGGGTCGTCGTATCTGCTCAACCACACGGTGGCCGGGGGTGCCATTCTGCACTACGAATATGGGATTCCCGACACGCTCCATGTCGAGGCGCTGGCCCGGCTCGGGCCGGTGCCGGATGCGGACACGCCGAACCATGCGAGAAATCGCTGGATCGTCGACGCGTTCCTCGACGTGGCGCTCCCCGAGGTCGACCCTGCGGTGACGGTGCTGTGGCTGAGTGATCCCGACACCACGGCGCACCAACACGGCATCGGGCACCCGTCGACGATCGAGGCGTTGTTCCGTCTTGACGCCGAGATTCAGCGGATTCAGGACGGGCTCGCCGAGGTGGGTCTGCTGGACACGACGAATATCTGGGTCACGTCCGACCACGGATTCTCCGAGCACACGGGCAGCATCGACCTGGTGGCGTTGCTCGCACCGTTCGCTGGCGTGCTCGATGACGGCTCGCCGCGCATTGTGGCCGGTGCTGGCGCGATCTACGTTCGTGACGACGATCGCGAGACGATTGCCGAGATTGTCGCCGCCCTCCAGGCGGCGGAAGGGGTCGGCGCGGTGTTCACGGACGCCGCCAGCCCAGGGGAGACCGAGGGGTGGGTACCTGGCACTCTGTCGTTCGATCTCGCGCGCTGGAAGCACGAGCGGTCGGCGCAAATACTGTACTCGGCCGACTGGAGCAATGACGTCGGCGACTACGGATTCCCAGGCACGTCCGCGCAGGAGGGCGTTGCTGGTCACGGAAGTTCGAGCCCGTTCGACATCCAGAATACCTTGGTCGCGGCGGGCCCTGATCTGAAGGCAGGCGTCCGGATCGAATCGCCGACCGGCAACGTCGATTTCGCGCCGACGTTTCTGCACCTGCTGGGTGTGGACGTGCCGTCCTCAATGCAAGGGCGGGTGCTGCGAGAGGCGCTGCGAGACGATGAGGGAGCGGCCCCCCTCCGCGCCGAGACCACCACGGTGACGGTCGAGACGGCCGACGGTTCGTACACACTGACCGCCGTGGTATCCGACGCCGACGGGCGAACCTACCTGGACTACACCACCGTCGAGCGGCGTTGACACCCCTGAGGCGCTAGCTCTCGCTGACGCCCGGGTTCTCGCCCGTCTGATCGTGGACGATCCTCCCGTCAAAGAGGTGGATCTCTCGGCCAGCGTGCTGGGCGTAGCGTGGGTCATGGGTGACCATGCAGATGGTCGAGCCCTCCCCGTGCAGCTGCTCCAGCAGAGTCATCACGGCTTCGCCGTTCTTCGAGTCCAGGTTGCCGGTGGGCTCGTCGGCGAGCAGAATCGACGGTTTGCCCGCCACCGCCCGGGCTACGGCGACGCGCTGCTGCTGGCCGCCGGACAGCTGGCTCGGCAGGTGCTTGGCACGATGCGCCATCTCCACCTTTTCGAGCGCTTCGTTGACTCGTTCTTTTCGCTCAGCCGGACGCATGCCGCGATAGGTCAGCGGCAGCTCGACGTTCTCGTAGACTGAGAGGTCGCCGATCAGATTGAAGCTCTGGAAGATGAACCCGATTTCCCGGTTCCGAGTTCTGGCGCGTTCGGACATCTTGAGCGTCGCCACCGGTTGTCCATTCAGCTGATACTGCCCGTCCGACGGCGAGTCGAGCAGACCCAAGATGGACAGCAGGGTCGACTTCCCACAGCCCGACGGACCAGAGATCGCGATGTATTCGCCGGGGAAGATGTCGAGGTCGATGCTCTCGAGCGCGTGCGTCTCCACCTCGTCGGTGAGAAAGACCTTGGTGACTTTGTCGAGATGAATCAACGGCTGCGTCGCGTCATTCATGAGGTGATCTCCCGTATCCTTCTCTCAG
Source organism: uncultured Acidobacteriota bacterium (assembly GCA_937888665.1). GTDB lineage: Bacteria > Acidobacteriota > Vicinamibacteria > Vicinamibacterales > UBA8438 > UBA8438. The sequence goes on along the minus strand of CALBET010000697.1, from coordinate 13,168 downwards.
TTCAATCGAACGCGATCGAACGCGTCCCATTGCGACATATCAGATAGCACGACCTGATCGCCCGGTTGCAGGCCTTCGATCACTTCGATCGTGTTCACCGAACTGCGGCCCAGGCTGACCCTGGTCCGCACCGCTTCGTCGGTCTCCGGCTGGAGCTTGAACAGGCTGACGATCGATTGCTCCTGCCCGAACACCGGCCGCCCTACATAGATGACGTCTTCGAGGCGCTCAAGTTCGATCGTGCCGTCGACCGTCAGATCCGGTCTGGCGCCGCGTGGGAGCTCGCCGTCCAGCGCAATGTCGACGGTGACGGTGCCCGCCGTCACGGCCGGGTCGATCCGGACGACGTGACCGGGAATGATCCCGTTGCGCGTATCGATCGACGCGGGCTGCCCGATCTGGATATCCCGGGCCTGCGTTTCAGGGATGCGTAACTCTGCCTTGAGACGCGACGGGTCACCGACGCGGGCCAGATTCGTGCCCGGCGTGACGCTCGCCCCTTCTTCCAGCGGCACTTCCTGCAGCACGCCCGACACCCCGGCGGTCAGCCGCAGATCGCTCACTTCGTCCTGCCGAAGTTGGTAGATCGTTTCCAGCCGATCGAGATCGGCCTGTTCGGCCGCGAGGTCCGTTTCCATCGCATTCGTCTGAATCTCGAGCCTTTGCTGCTCGATCTCGTGCTGGATGCGAAACTGGTTGGCTCGCGACTGCTTCTGGCGAAGCTGGAGCTCCGACACCAATTCGTCCGCAAACAACTCCTGGTCCAGCTCCGCTTCGTACTCGGCCAGCGTGAGCGCCGATGCCGCGCTGGCCACCAGGGCCTGCTGCGTGAGCATGTCTCGGTCGAGGGCCACCTCACGGCTCTTGTATCGAGCTCGCGCCGCCTGCAAGGTCAGCTGGGCCTCGAGGGCGCTCTGCTCAAGCTGGGGGTTGCTCAGTTCGACGATGACGGTATCCGGCTCGACGGTCACCCCCGGTCTGAGCAAGATCCTCTCCACCGTGCTGTTCGTGATGGCCGAGATCCAACGAATCTGTTCAGGCACCAGGGTGCCGGTGCCGCGGACCTGTCGAAGCATTTCGCCGCGCTGTACGGTATCCATGAACACCGTGTCGCGTTCCACCCGGGGCGCCGCCGGTTCCAGACGTGACACACCGACCGTGACCATGATCAGCACGACCACGAACCCGGTGCCGTACACGATGCGGCGGAGTTTCTTGGCTCGGGCTATGTCAGGACGGGCAATGTCCACCATGTGATCGTTCCTTGGCGCTGTCGGACGGCATCATCATGCCGCCCTGGAGCGCATCGCCGGAAACATCTGATTGATGAGTCACCGCGACAGACCCATTAGACGGATGTCGGACCGTGAAAGTTTTGCGGGTCGCCAGCAGCCCGTGGTGCAAGTCCTGCTGCGTTCGAGCATCCCGCCGACCTGCGTTGGTCATCGGCCAAAATACTGCCGGTATTTTCCCTCTTCTCGCTTTGCTCGGTGGGCGCATCGCCCGTCTCGGTGCGACGCAAGACTTGCACCACGGGCTGCTAGACCCCCACGATTCCCGCGACGGCCGTGGAGAGCCTGACCCAGTTCTCGGTTTCCTCATCAAGCTGGCGACGTCCGCGGGCCGTCAGTTCGTAGTATTTCGCCTGACGATTGTTCTCTGACTTGCCCCACCGGGCTCGGATCCACCCCTGCTGCTCGAGCCGGTGCAGCGCCGGGTAGAGCGACCCCTGATTCACTTGCAGGACATCCTTCGACATCTGCTGGATCCGTTGCGAAATGCCCCATCCGTGCCTCGCGCCGGTGGACAGCGTCTTCAGCACCAATAGGTCCAATGTCCCCTGTAGCAGATCCGTTCGGCTTTTTGACACCTGCGCTCCTCTCGATGCTCTACAAGACGGTAGCGGTCTCTCTTGTCGATTGTCAAGGGGAGATGCTCGTCGTGCCGTGCCGTGCCGTGCCGTGCCGTGCCGTGCCGTGCCGTGCCGTGCCGCGGCGTGACATGACGTCATGACGTGACATGACTTGACAGGCGGTTCGAGCAGTGCTAATTTTACAGCACTGTTGATTTTTTAGCACTTATGAGGAGCCGCACCGAATGCCCAGACCGTCGCCAAATCAGTTGGCCCGTCGTGAGCGTCAGATCATGGAGATCGTGTATCGCCTCGGGCAGGTGACCGCGGCCGACGTGCTGGCTGAGCTGCCCGATCCGCCGAGCTACTCAGCGGTGCGCGCGCACCTACGGATTCTGGAGGACAAGGGGCACCTGCGGCACAGCCGGGACGGCGCGCGCTACGTCTTCACCCCGACGGTTGGGCGCGAGCGTGCGAGGCGATCGGCGCTGACGCAGGTCGTGCGGACATTCTTCGACGGCTCGGCGGAACAGGCGGTGGCGGCGTTGCTCGACCTGTCGCACGAGAAGCTCTCCGATGGTGACCTCGATCGGCTCTCCGCGCTGATCGACAACGCCCGCCAGGAAGGAAGGTAGCTGTGGACCAGATCACCCTGCTCACCGTTTCCGCGGACACGTGGTTGACCGCGATGGCCGAGACCACGCTTCGCACGTCCGTCATGCTCCTCGTCTCCGGCGGTGTCGCACTTGGACTGCGTCGAGGTGCCGCGACCCTGCGACACCTGGTGTGGGCACTGGCGCTCGCCGGGGTCCTGCTGGCGCCGCTGAGCGCAGCCTACCTGCCCGGGATCGAGATTTCCGTCCCTGCGCTCCCGAACGTGCTCGCCACGCCGTCTGAGCCGGGCAGGTCGTTCGGCGAACCGCGTGAGGTCCAGCCACACGTGGGGCCGTACGTCTCCCGTTCGGCGGCGGGCGTCGCCCGGTCGGTCCCTGGTGCCGCCCTGACGAGTGTCGATCGTGCATCGGACACTGCGCCGGCCGACGCGGCCGTGGCGGCGCCGTCAGGCGTCGTCGTATGGCCGGGTCCCAGGCGCCTCGCGTCCGCTTCCACGGTGTCCCTCGTGGGGCTCGGGCTCTGGCTCGCCGGCGCCGCGATGCTGCTGGTGCGGCTCGGCGTCGCGCTCGTCGTGACGCGTCGCCTCCGTCGGAGTGCGGCGCCCCCGCGCGACGCCGAGTGGGCGCGCCTCGCGGCCGAGCTGACTGATCGGCTCGGTCTGACCCGGCCGGTCCTGGTGCTGAGCAGCCCGCACGCCGCCATGCCCATGACCTGGGGATGGCGGCGTCCGGTCGTGCTGGTCCCGGCGACCGGCGACTGGTCCACGTCCCGCAAACGCGTGGTGCTCCTGCACGAGCTGAATCACGTCAGGCGGCACGACTGCGCCTGGCAGTTCGTCGCGAACCTGGCCTGTGCGGTCCACTGGTTCAATCCGTTGGTCTGGCTCGCCGTCCGTGCGCAGCGGATCGAACGAGAGCGCGCCTGCGACGAGGCGGTGCTGCAGGCCGGGACCCAGGCCTCGTCCTACGCGGACCACCTGCTCGAGATCGCGCGGGGCCATCAAGAGCCGCGTTGGTCTGCCATCGCCGCCCTTGGCATGGCCCGGCGTTCCCAACTCGAGGGCCGCCTGCGCTCGATTCTGGCCCCCGGTCATCGACCGCTCCCCAGTCGTCGCACCGCGCTCGGGGTGTCGGCGGCGATGACCGCCCTGATCGCCTCGTTGGCTGCGGTGACGCCATCGGTCCGCGCGGCGTCCCGCGGCGAGCGCGTGTCCGCCGTGGCTGCCGCTGAGCCGGCCGCCTACGCCGAGGTGGCGGTGCCGCAGACCGCGTCGGCTCCCGCCGCCCCGGAATCGTCTCCCGCGCCGGTCGACGGCCGCGCGCAGCCGTTGGAGGACGCGCCAGGGGTGGTGGCCACGCCCGAAGCAGCGCGCCAGCCGCCTGCTGTCACCGGCCAGGAACCCCGCGACGCAGAGGCGCGCCGCGAGGACCTCGAGCGCGAGGTAGCCGCGCTGCCCAGGGCGGCGCAATACTCGACTGGGATGATCGGCGAGGACCTCGCGCGCGAGGTAGCGGCGCTCGAATCCAGGAGACGGGCGTTGGCGGGTGCGCGCCAGTTGCAGGGGGGCCGGCAGGACCTGCGCGTGGCCGACTTCGAGGCGCGGCTCAGAATGGCCCACGAGGCCGCCAGTCGGCTCAGGAGCCGGCAAGGCGACTCAGCGGACGAACTGGAGAGGCTCAGTCTGGAACTGGCCGAGCGTGGGCTCGAGCAGGCATTCGAGGTTCAACAGGCGGGCCTTTCTCGCCTCGACGGGCTCGTTCCAGAGAACCTGCACCTGCGCTTGCAGGACGAACTCGCCCGGGTCCAGGCGCGGATAGCCGTCGACCGCGCGCCGCTTGATCCCCGCGTGGTGGACCTGCTGCTGGAGTCGCTGTCGGACGACGACCCCGGTGTCCGTGAGCGCGCGGCTCGGGGGTTGGGCCGGAACCGCGTCGCCGGCGCCGTCGGCGCTCTGGTTGAGGCGCTGCGCGACAGCGATGCCGTCGTGCGTGGGACCGCGGCCTGGGCGCTTGGTCGTCTACGTGCCGAGACGGCGGTCGGTCCGCTCACCAGCGCGCTCGCCGATACCGAAGCCGATGTCGTCGAGCAGGCGGCGTCGGCGCTCGGCTTCATCGGTTCCGATGCCGCGGTGGCCGCTCTTGGTGGCACGCTGGGAGCCGTCGACGCCGATGTTCGCGCGCGAGCCGCCTGGGCGCTCGGGCGCATTCGGAGTGCCGAAGCCGTGCCCGCGCTCAGTGTCGCGCTCGATGACCCCGAACCCAGGGTCCGCGTCGAGGTCGTCGAGGCCTTGGGGCACATTCGCGACGCCACCGCTGTCGCCCCGCTGGTCGGCGCTCTCGCCGATACCGAACCGCGGATCCGGCGTGAAGCGGCTGAGGCGCTGGGCAGACTCCGTCACGCGGGCGCCGTCGACGGCTTGATCCGCGCGCTCGCCGACACGGACCCGTCAGTTGTCCGACACGCAGCCGAGGCGTTGGGCATGATCCCTGACGCCGGCAACGCGGTCGAGGGGCTTGTGGGGGCTCTTCGACATGAGGACGCCGACGTGGTTGAAGAGGCCGCCGAGGCGCTCGGGCGCATTCGGAGTGACGCGGCGGTCGACGGACTAGCTGAGGCCCTAAGCACGGCCGAACCAGACGCGGCTCAGGAGATCGTCGAAGCCCTTGGACGAATCGGTGGCGACCGCTCGCTTGAGGCCTTGATCGCGGTGACCGACGATGCCAGTCCGGCTCTTCGAAAGGCGGTCATCGAAGCACTCAGCCGCCAGCGATGGGGGAACCGTGTGGCACCGGCGCCGAACCCGCGCCCCGAGCCGACCCCGGCCCGCGAGGGCTGACCCTTGACCGCCGAACGCTGAACGGACTGTGCGGTCGGGGACCCATCCAGGTAGGGTGCATCGCTCAGCTGACGAATCGTCGAGCCGTCCAGGACGCCCTCGAGGTCTACCTAGCGATAGACATCGGCCGGTGCGGGCTCACCCGCGGACGAGGGAACCTGGCGGCCCCGCGCTACGTTGTTCTAGTCATGCGTCAGTTCCACGTCGCGGTGCGCCGATTGCTCCGGGTGCCAGGGTTCACCGCGGTCGCGCTCCTCACCTTGGCGATCGGCATCGGCGCAAACACGGCCGTTTTCACCGTCCTGCACAGCGTCCTGATCAAGCCCTTGCCCTACCCTGAGCCGGACGAGTTGGTCAGCCTCTGGTTCTCGGCGCCGGGCATCGAGCTGCCGGAAGGCAGCGACCTGAACTGCTCCCCGACCATCTTCGAGACCTTCCGCGACGAGAACCGCTCGTTCCAGCAGTTGGGTCTCTGGTCGCAGGGTGGCGCCACGATCCAGGTCGGCGCCGAATCGGAGGGGGTGTCGATGGTGGCCGTGACGCACGGGACGCTGGAGGCGTTGGGCGTGCGCCCACTCGCCGGGCGTTGGTTCTCCGCGGAGGATGACACCCCGGGCTCCACCGAGACGGTGGTGCTCTCGCACGGCTACTGGCAACGTCGGTTCGGTGGCGATCTCGCCATGGTGGGAGAGACGTTGACGGTCGGTGAGCGGCCGCGCGTGGTCATCGGGGTCATGCCCCGTGACTTTCGCGTGCTGAATGTCGATCCGGCGATCATCCTGCCGCAGCGGTTCGATCGTGAAAAGCTCTTCCTCGGGAACTTCAGCCACCAGTGCGTCGCCCGACTGCGTCCCGGCGTCACCCTGGCCCAGGCGGACGCCGATGTCGCCCGCATGTTGCCGCTGTGGTTGCGAGCGTGGCCCCCACCGCCCGGCATGTCCGCCGCGCTCTTCGAAGGGGCCGGCCTGGGTCCCGCGCTGCGTCCCCTGAAACGCGATGTCGTCGGCGATCTCGGCAACGTTCTCTGGGTGCTCATGGGTACGGTTGTTCTGGTAATGGTCATCGCCGGCGCGAATGTCGCCAATCTCCTAATGGTCAGGGCGGAAGGGCGCCATCAGGAACTGGCGATCCGTGCTGCGCTCGGCGCAGGATGGAGACGGATCGCGGGAGAGCTGTTGTCCGAAAGCCTGCTACTCGGCGCGGCCGGCGGATTGCTGGGTCTCGGGCTCGCGCAGTTGGCCGTCCGCGGGTTGGTGGCGGCCGCGCCGGAGGGGCTCCCCCGGCTCGACGAGATCGCCATCGATCCGGTCGTGATCGGCTTCGCCCTGGCAGTATCAGTCGGCTCGGGGCTGCTGTTCGGCCTCGTTCCCGTCGCGCGGCAGGCACGTCGGAGTGGTTCCGGGTTCGGAGTGTCGTTGCGTGGCGGTGGGCGCACCGTGAGTGCCGGCCCTGAGCGCCACCGGGCGCAGAACACGCTCGTCGTGGTCCAGGTGGCGCTGGCGCTCGTGCTGCTCATCGGGGCCGGGTTGATGATCCGGACGGTCCAGCAACTGCGTGCGGTCGATCCCGGCTTCACCCACCCCGAACAGATACAGACGATTCGGCTGTCGGTTCGCGAGAGCCAGGCTGAAGAGGCGGAAGGCGTCGTGCGTGTGCTGCAGGCCCTCACCGGGCGGGTCGCCGCGCTGCCCGGGGTCGAGGCCGTGGTGTTCACCAACTCGGCGCCGATGGAGGGGTTCAACAGCACCGACGTGCTGTTCGCGGAGGACCGAGCCTACGGCCAGGCCGAGATCCCGCCGCTCCGCCGGTTTCGCTTCGTGTCGCCTGGTCTGTTTCGGGCGCAAGGCACCCCGTTGATCACGGGGCGCGACTTTACGTGGGACGACCTGTATCAGCGCCGCGAGGTGGCGGTGGTCTCCGAGGAGATGGCGCGTGAACTCTGGGGCAACCCCGGTGCCGCGCTGGGGAAGCGGATTCGACCCACGGCGGCTGACCCCTGGCGCGACGTGGTCGGCGTCGTCGGTGACGTGTACGACGATGGTGTTCGCGAACCGGCCCCGACGACGGTCTACTGGCCTGCGTTGATGGACCGCTTCTGGGGGAATGACACGTTCGTCCAGCGTGGGGTCACGCTGCTCATTCGCAGCCCGCGTGTGGGTCAGCCCGGGTTCCTTGACGAGGTTGGCACCGCCATCGGCGCCAACGGAACGTTTCCGCTGTCGCTGATTCGGACCGTGGCGGACCTCTACGACCGCTCGCTGGCTCGGACATCGTTCACGCTCGTGATTCTGGCCATCGCCGGGCTGATGGCGCTGGTGTTGGGCATCGTCGGTATCTACGGCGTGATGTCGTACGCGGTGACCCAGCGGGCTCGCGAAATCGGTATCCGGATGGCCCTTGGCGCGCGGCATGGAGCCGTGCGCGGCATGTTCGTGTGGCGCGGCCTGGCGCTGGCAGGAATCGGTGTGCTCGTCGGACTCCTGGCGGCCGTCGGTTTGACCCGGCTGATGAGCTCCTCGCTCTTCGGTATCAGCGCGGTCGATCCAATGACCTATGGGTTGGTGGCCTTCGTGCTGACCGCCGCCGCCGTGCTCGCCAGCTACCTGCCGGCGCGTCGTGCCACCGCGGTCGACCCGATCAGCGTGTTGCGGGCGGAGTAGTGCCTCCGTCTGATTCGTCTTGGAAAACGGGCACATCCGCGCTCAGCCACCAGTCCCGACGGCACCGTCTACGTGTCGGATACGAACGGCATTGAGGTCGACCGTGCACGCGTGCACCGATATCACCGGTTTTGGAATCTTGGGCCACCCATTGGAGGTGGCCCAGGCCAGTAACGCGTGTGCTCGTGGAGTATGCCGCCTTGCCGTTCTTTGCGGGTGCGCGGGAGATGTCTGCCGACGGGTAGCAACGCGGCGAATCGTGAGCTGGTGGAGAGTCACGTGGACACGCGGACCACCCTCACGAAAGGTAGAGGAAGAAGTGCTATTTGATCCGCAGACCTCGGGCGGACTCTTGCTGTCGGTGCCGCATGATGAAGCCAAGCCACTTGCCCGCCGTCGCGTCCGGGAACGGCCCCACGAAGACCTCACGCGTGCCCGACTCGTCCGACTCGTAGACCACCCACGCCCCGTCCCGCGAGAGGGCTGCGTTGCGCTCGCCAAACGGCGTGCCGACCAGATTGACCGCCTCGTTTGCAGTCGCCTTCGTCTCCAGGCCGAACATCGTCGGTCCTCGGAGGTAGTGGCTGTGGCCCTGCCATCATCACGATCACGACCATCCGCGACACCCGCCGCTGCGGCCACGCCGCCAATCACCGCCCATCGCAACCTGCCCAGATGAGCCTCCCTCTTCTGCCGTCACACGAAGCGCGTGGTACTCACGATACGTCCGAGCGGACAGGTCTCCAAGACCTCAAAACGGACCGGCGGCGGGCCTACCGCGCCGCGTCCGGTCAGACCTCGGACAGCCCCGCGAGCCGGCCGGTGCTGTCGCCGAGCGCTTCGGTCGTGACCCCGGCCCGGGCGAGCAGGGACAGCAGCAGGTTCGCCATCGGCGGCTCCTCCGCGTAGACGACGTGACGCCCCGTCCGGAGGTAGGCGCCGCCTCCCGCCAGGAGCACCGGGAGGTCGACGTGCTCGTGCAGGTTGCCGTCTCCGATGCCTCCACCGTAGACCAGCATCGTGTGGTCGAGCAGCGAGCCGTCGCCGTCGGGCACCGATTGCAGCGTCTCGAGGAACCGGCTGAACAACTGGACGTGATACAGGTTGATCTTGGCCACCTGCGCGATCTTCTCGTCGTCGCCCCGGTGGTGGGACAGGGTGTGATGCGGACCGGGGACGCCGATCTCCGGGTAGGTCCGCTGGCTCAGCTCGCGACCCAGGAGGAACGTCGACACCCGCGTGATGTCGGCCTGATAGGCCAGCGCCAGCAGGTCGAACATCAGCCGCGCGTGGTCGGCGAACTGCTCCGGAACGGACACCGGCCGCTCGGGCAGCTCCAACCCAGCGTCGACGCTGTAGTCCTCCGCCCGCTGGACCTGCCGCTCGACCTCACGCACGGCGTCGAGATATTGCGTCATGCGTGTGCGGTCCCCGGCCCCCAGGGTCGACTGCAGCCTCGCCGTCTCCTCGGTCACCGAGTCCAGGATGCTGCGGGTTGACCGCAACCTCGCCCGCCGCACCTCCGGGCTCGAGCCGTCGCCGAACAGCCGCTCGAAGACGATGCGCGGATGGGTCTCCATCGGCACCGGCGTCGTCGACGTCCGCCACGAGATGGTGTTCTGATACGCGCAGCTGTAGCCGACGTCGCAGTTGCCGATCAGCTCGTTGGCCTCAAGCGCCAGCTCCAGCGACGGCAGCGGCGTCTGCCGTCCGAGGATCCGCGCGGCGATCTGGTCGGCGCTGACCCCTGCCAGCACGTCGGCGCCCTCGGTCTGCCGCGCGTGAACGCCGGTCAACCAGGCGGCGCTCGCCCGCGAATGGTCGCCATTGCCATCGCCGAACGCCTCGGCCTGCCGATGCGCCAGCCCGGTCAGCACCATGACCTGCTCCCGCAGCGGCGCGAGCGGCGCGAGCGTGGGCGACAGCGTGAACCCCGCGCCGGTCTCCACGGGCCGCCACTCCGGCAGCACGACCCCGTTCGGGACATAGACGAAGCCGAGCCGCGGGGTCGGCGCCGCGGCCGTCCGGGTAAGCGCCGTCAGCGCTGGCGCCATCGCGTCCAGAAACGGGAGGGCGAGCGTCGCCCCCACCCCACGTAGCAGGGTGCGCCGTGGCAGGTTCCTCTTGGTCACAATCATGACGCCGCCCTCCTCATCTGAAACGGCACGCTCCGCACTACGGCCAGAACGAGCGCGCGCAACCGGTAGTCGTCCGCGGCCGCCTCACGCACGATCGCGCGAACCGCCGGCGCATCGCTCGAGGCGACACCCCGCCCGAGCGCATAGGTCAGCAGCTTTTCCGTCACCGTCGTGACGAACGTCTCGGGACGGTCCAGTAGCAGCTGGCGCAACCCTGCGACACCCTCGAACGCGGCGCCGCCCGGCAAGGTGCCGGACGCGTCGATCGGCTCTCCCGCCGGGGTGGCCGCCCGCCATCGCCCGACCGCGTCATAGTTTTCGAGCGCGAAGCCAATCGGGTCCATCGGCGCGTGGCACCCGGCGCACGCCGGGTTGGCTCGATGCCGGGCCATGGCCTCGCGCATCGACAACTCTTCGCCGTCGTCGGCCGTCTCGACGAGCGCCGGCACGTCAGCCGGCGGCGGCGGCGGCGGCGTGCCAAGCAGATTCTCAAGCACCCACTTCCCACGCAGCACCGGCGACGTCCGGTGGGCGTAGGAGGTGACGGTCAGAATGCTGCCATGCCCGAGGAGCCCGCGACGGCGCTCGTCGGTGAGCCGCACCCGCCGGAAGTGACTGCCATACACGTGCGGAATGTCGTAGTGACGCGCGAGCCGCTCGTTGACGAAGGTGTAGTCGGCCGTCAACAGGTCGAGCACGCTGCGCTGCTCGCGCAGCACGCTCTCGACCAGCAGTTCGGTCTCGCGCCGGAGCGCCAGCCGCAGCCGCTCGTCGAAATCGGGGAAGCGGACGGCATCCGGCACGGCCGCGTCGAGATTCCGCAGGTGGAGCCACTGACCGGCGAAGTTCTGCACCAGCGCGCCCGCCCGCGCGTCGGCCAGCATCCGTCGCACCTGCGCGTCGAGCACCTCCGGCTCGCCGAGACGCCCCGCCTCGGCCAGGGCCAGCAGTTCGTCGTCCGGCCCGCTGCTCCACAGGAAGAAGGACAGGCGCGAGGCCAGCTCGCCGTCGCTGATCCGATACGGCGCGCCGGGCGCCGCGTCGGCCGGGTCGCGCTCGACCCGGAAGAGAAACTCCGGACTGACCAGCAGCCGTTCGAGGGCCGCCTGGATACCCCGTTCGAACCCGCCACGCGCGTGGCCGTCGTCATAGAACGCCAGCAGGAGGTCGAGATCCGCGTCGGTGACCGGTCGCCGGAAGCCGCGTCGGGCCAGGCTTGTGAGGATCTGGCGGGCGCACGGGCGCTCGGCGCCAGCATCGCCAGGCCGACAACTGAAGATACGGCGCCGGCTCGGCGTGTCGCCGGGACCGGTCGCCGCGTAGGGACCGGCGACCTCGACGTCGCTGAGATACGGCCGGCCGCCGAGGCCGTAGCGGCGCGGCCGCAGGAACGGCAGCAGGAGGCCCTCGCTCTGCGCGGCGCTCTTCTGGACGAACGTCACCTGCAGATCGTGCGCACCGGCGGGCAGTGGCAGCCGGAGGGTGACCTCCGACGGCGTCTCCTCGGCCGCCTCGCCGAGGGTGACGACGTGCGCCGGCGCACCGTCGATCAGGACCTCGAGTGTGTGCGGGGCGTCGAGGCGACGCACACCGGTGAGCTGCGCCGTGACGACATACTCGGCATCGAGCGGGAAGTACCGCCGGATCGTGATGCCGCCCCGCGAGCCGAGCGGCATGGCGTCGAGCCGGTCGTCCTGGGACAGGTCGGACGGGGGTCGGTAGCGATCGCTCGTTACCGGAAACGTCGGGTCACCGACCGCCAGGCGGCTGATCTCGCGGGCCGCGGCCAGATACCGCTCCATGAGCGTCGGCGACACCCCCAGCACGCCGGCCATGTTGTCGAACCCATAGCTCGTGTCGTCGGGGGGCAGCAGGAAGTCGACCGACACCGGCTCGAGCGCCAGCAGGTCGCGGATGACGTTAGCGTACTCCGTCCGGTTGAGGCGGTGGAACGGCTCGGTGCGACCCGGGTCTGGCGCCGCCGCCGCGGCCCGGTCGAGGCCGGACTCGAGTCGCGAGACCAACGCCGTCACCGTGGCCGCGTCGGGCCGTGGTCGGCCCGCCGGCGGCATCGCGCCGACGCGGAGCTTCCGCGCCACCTGCTCCCACACCTCGGGCTCGCGCCCGACCGCACCGACGTCGGCACCCTCGAGCGACAGTCCGCCGGTCCTCAGGCGCGCGTTGTGGCAGGTGACGCAGTAGCGGTCGAGCAGCGCACGGTCTGTGGCCGCCGCGTCGGGCAGCGTCTGTCCGGCGACCCGAGGGGGCAGCGCCAGTCCGCAGGCCAGGGCAAGCAGCAGGCCGGAGCCGGAGCGGAACGGGAGGCTGAGCGCCATCATGTCACCGTGGAACGTGTGCGTTAGTATACTGTCCACATTCATGACCACCGACCCGTCGGGTGAATGGACGCGACGCGCCGGCCTGGCCGCCCGGGGCAGAAGCCGGGCGGCCTTCGACCGGCGTGCACCGTGCCGCGCGGGGGTTCACCACGGGCTGCTTGTGCTCCTGGCCGTCATGACGACGGTGGCTGGCGCCGCGGGTCAGCCCGCCGCGGTGTCCCGCCCGCCGCTCATTGCGGCCGTCCAGGCGGGGGACGTGCCCGGTGTCGAGCGCCTGCTGTCCCAACCGGTCGACGTGAACGCGACCGAGGCGGATGGCACGACCGCGCTGCACTGGGCGGTCCAGGGCGACGACGCGGAGCTGACCGCGCGCTTGATCGCGGCCGGCGCCGACGTCAACGCCGCCAATCGCTACCACGTTACGCCGCTCTCGCTGGCCGCGCTGAACGGGAGCGCCTCAATGGTTGGACGGCTGCTCGACGCGGGAGCCGATCCCCACCAGGCCGCACTCGATGGGGAGACGCCCCTGCTGACCGCCGCGCGCACCGGCATGCCGGACGTGGTCGAACGTCTGCTGGCGCATGGCGCCGAGGCGAACGCGCGAGAGGGGTGGCGGGGTCAGACGGCCCTGATGTGGGCGGCCGCCGAAGGGCACCCCGTGGTGGCCCGGCTCCTCGTCGAGCACGGCGCCGACGTGCGCGCGGCGTCAAACGACGGCTACACGCCCC
>CALBET010000696.1 GCA_937888665.1 uncultured Acidobacteriota bacterium | reverse complement strand
CGCGAAGGGGACGCCTACGAGCGCGGGCTCCGGTTCACCGGCAAGTCGGTACTGCGGCTCGCCATCGTGCTGATGGGGCTGAAGGCGAGCACCACCCTCATCGAACCGCAGCTGCTGGCTCGCGTGCTGCTCGTGCTGGTGGTCACGCTGCCCACGACGTTCTTTGTCGCCCACGCCGTGGCCGGGCTGCTGCACCTGCGGCGCGAGATGGCCGATCTGGTGGCGATCGGCACCATGGTCTGCGGCGCGTCGGCCATCAATGCGCTGGCGCCGACGGTGTTCGCCCGCCGACGCGACCAGGGCCTCGCCGTCACCGCCATCTTCCTCCTGAGCGTGGTGGCGCTGCTGACGCTACTGCCGATCGGGACGGCGCTCGGCCTCGACACCGAGTCGGCCGGATTGTGGGCCGGCCTGGCTGTGAACGACCTGTCGTCGAGCGTGGCCGTGGGGCGGCAATTCGGCGACGACCAGAGCATCGTGGCCGCAGTGGGGAAGACCGTCCGGATCGTGCTGCTGGGACCGCTCCTGGTCATGTTCAGCCAGCTCCGGCGCCGGGCGCCAGCCGAGGACAGCCTGAGATTGCGTCTGACGACATATCTCCCGATGTTCGTCGTGGGGTATCTGCTGTTGTTCGGTGTGCGGGTCGTCGGTGACCGCGTGTTCGACGCCGGTGGCGGCATGTGGCCCGCGCTGCTGGCGTTCAACGACCTGGTCGTGAACCTCGCCCTTACCACGGTCTGTGCGTCGATCGGGCTCCAGATTCACGTGCGCGCGCTGGTCGACGTCGGCTGGCGGGTGGCGGCGACCGCCGGGGCCGCCTGGGTCACCATCGCCGGCCTGTCGCTGGCCCTGCTCTCGACCGGCAGGGAGCTGACCACCATGAGCGTGACCGGGGGGCTCGTTGCGCTGAGCCTCGGGTTTGCGGCGTTCCGTCGCTGGGCACCCACGCTGGCCTCGCTGCCGGCGCGGCTCGACCAGGGCGAACCGCTCACCCTGCGCGAGACCGTCGATCTGTTCGACCTGTTCGATCGGGAGGGCCCGGTCAGTGACACCCTGGCCCGGCGGGTGCTCGCGCGGATGCAGCCGGCCATCGGCGAGCTCGTGACGCTGCGCGAGAGCCCGATTCAGGGCGGCATCAACTACCGCCGTCTGACGTACTGGCGGAGCGCGGCGCATGGGTCGTCGTTGGTCGGAATCCTGTGGACACCCGGCACGACGGCGCACATCCACTCGCATGACTACTCGGCGGTGGGCCGGCGCATAGAGGGGACAGTCGAGGTGGTCGAGTTCTCGCAGGTCGGCCCGGACCGCTTGCGCGTCACGGGGCGCACCGAGGTCGGGCCTTCGGAGCCTACCGAGTTCACCGAGGACGAGACGATTCACGTCGTGCGGAACCTCGGCGCCCACGATGCCATCGACCTGCATTTCTGCGGTCCGCACGGCGCCGGCCGAGCCTCGCGCTACAACGTATGCGGGGCGCAGGACGCACTCGTCGTGGGCCGCGAGCTCGTGGTCGACGTGGCCGACGACCATCTGCCTGTGGTCATGTCAACACCGGGCCAGTGACGGTCCGGCATCGTCGACAGGGACGCCGGTCCGGGTCCGGACACCGTGGGTGCTTGCGCCGGTCGCTGTGGATCAGGCAGCCGTTCGTTGTTCGTACGGCCACGAGAGCGTCGGCAGCTCGGCCGCGCCGGTTTCGACGCCGGCGCCAAACACACGCAGCGTGACGCGGTGCGCTGTGAAGAGGTCGCGCAAGGCCAATCGCGTGCTCGCCAGACCGGCCTGCATGGCTGACGTCCCGGTGGCGATCAGCGGACACCCAACGAGTCGCCTCCGGCAGATGATGTCTTCGATGACGGCCCTGGCGTTTCGATCGGACCGGCGCCCCAGGACGCTACTGGCCCACAAGCGCGGGGAGACCTCGATGGTCGCACACAGCCAGACGGTCGTGTTCTTGTTGCCAACGAGCGTGCAGAGCTCATCAGCCTGCAGCTCAATGAGGTCGAAATCGTGCAATATCAGGTCATTGAAGCGGGTCGCCGCCGTCGAGGCTCGCCCGAGCCAGCGCGCGGCGGTGTTGCGGGAATGGCCCGTGACTCGGGCAGTCGCAGACCCGCGGTTGTCGCACCCGGGTGTGGCGCACGCCATCCCGTCGATCGCGTTCAGCCCTCAAGTGTATCGGCGGGCGAGACCCCCACGATCTCGGGGGCTGGCCGATCAACAGCGAATGGCGCAAGCACCGTTCGGGGCGCAGCCCCGTCTACGTGGTAATTCGGACGCTGACGCTGACGGTGTGATGGCCCCCGCCGATGGTCACGCCCTTGAACGGGCTGACGTCCTCGAAATCACGACCCCAGGCGAGGGTGATGTGCCAGTGCGACGGCATCACGTTGTTCGTCGGGTCGAAGTCGATCCACCCGATACCGGGACAGTACGCCGATACCCACGCATGTGACGCCTGCGCGCCGACGATGCCGGGGCGAGGCACCAGGTAGCCGCTGACATAGCGGGCGGGCACGCCGTGTGAGCGGAGACACGCAATCATGAGATGCGCGAAGTCCTGGCAGACGCCGCGCCGTCCGTCCAGCACCTCGGCCACCGGTGTCGACACCGTCGTGGCTACTGGGTCGTACTCGAACTCCCGGTGGATGAGTCCCATCAACGCCTCGGTCCCCTCCAGCAGCGACCGGTCCGGGAGGAGGACGCCTTCCGCAAAGCGGGCAAACGCGGCCCCGCGCGGCGCCAGCGGCGACTCCATCTGGTATTCCACGGCCGCCAGCTCTTCCTGAGTCTCGCGCCGACGCAGCTGCGCTACCGCGTCGGACAGAAGCGGAGACAACAGGTGTCCTCGGTCGCCGCCCACCTTGGTCACCAGACTCTCCGCCGTGACGCGCAGTTGGTGATGCGTGTCCCCCACGGAAAAGGTCGTGGTCAGGTTGCCGTAAT
>CALBET010000695.1 GCA_937888665.1 uncultured Acidobacteriota bacterium | reverse complement strand
TCCATCCGCGCGAGCACGGTCCCGCCCGCATCGAGGAAGGTGATATCGCCGGTCACGCGATGGGGGCTCTGTTCCCGGACCTCCAGGGCGGCGACGACGCCATCGGTGGGGAAGGCGGTGGTGTACTGCCGATACAGCGCACCGAAGGTCGGCAGCGACACGGAACCGAGCGCTTTGTGACACCAGAGGATACCCAGCTGGAGTCCGGCATCAACGATGAGCGGGTCACCCAACCAGACCGAGCGCAGTGGGTCGTCCATCCAGTCGGCCGGCGCCGGGGCCGAACGGACGTGGGCCACGATCCCGTCCGCCGAGTACCCCACGATGCGTTCGATGCCGTGAAAGTGCGGACCATGGAAGAGCACCTCGCGATACGCCGCGTCGACGCTGTAGCCGTAGTTCTGGTCGTCGAGCCGGGGAGGCCGGGTATACGCGGGTGGCGCGGGTAATGTCGACATCAGGATGGCACGAGCCCGGGCGTGGGCGGTCTCGTCGTCATCCGGGCCGCTGCGTAACTCCACGTCAACCTCGAAGGACTCGTCATGACGGCGAATCTTGGACACGACCACCCGCAGATCGCGCGGGCCGTTGCTCAGGATCACGCCCTTGAGCACGCGAAAGTCGGCAAACCCTCCAAGCAGCAACCCCGGGTTGTCGTGCAACGCGCCGTGACCGAGCCACTCCTGCATGATGGCCACTGGGAGCACGGGATACCCGCCGATGACATGGGAATTCAGGAACGCGTGGCGATCGATGTCCAGCCGACGTTCGAAGACCGGGGACAGGCCTGGCTGGGCGGCCGACACCGGCCGGGGGCGCCGGTCTGTGTCGTCGTCCGGAGGTTCCGGAAACACATCACCGATGACCACCTCGCTCGCGCCAGCCCCGCCGTAGGCCAGCTCGTCGATCAGGCTCCGCGCACCGGCCTCGAGCCCGATGACGCCAACGCCGGCCCGGGTGAAGTCTCGCTTGAGCGCCGGGGTGACCATGCCGCCGTCCCAGGGCCCCCAGTCGATCGCCACGACGCGACAGGACGGACGCACCGAGGCCTGACGCTGAGCCACCTTGTTGAGCACCTCGTTGGCCATGGCGTAGTCGACCTGCCCCTGCCGGCCGAAGCGCCCGCTGACCGAGGAGAACAGTGCCAGGAACGCCAAGTCGTCCGACGCGACGCCCTGCAGGAGGTGCCGGAGGCCGGCCACTTTCGTGTCGAACACGCGTGCGAACTGCTCGCTCGTCTTGTCGTCGATCCACCGATCCTCAAGCACACCCGCCGCGTGGATGAGTCCGCGGATCGGACCGAGGGTGGTGCGGATGTCCGCGAGCGCCGCAGCGACGGCCTCCCCGTCGCGCACGTCCACCGAGTAATACACCGCGCGGCCACCGGCGTGCTCGATGCGCGTGATCGTGTCGGCGACCTCACGATTCGCCAGGTGGTGTCGATAGGCGGCTTCGAGGTCGGTCGGCGCTGGGGTGCCACGGCCCTCGAACCCATGATCGAGCAGCGCGCGCTTCAGGTCCGCCTCGCCGTGCACGCCCCCCAGCCACGAGGGTTCCGGCTGCGGGGCGCCGGAGCGGCCAAGCAGCACGAGCGTCGGTTGGCTGCCGGTGGCCAGTGCGCAGGCGACCGCCGCCGTCACGCCGCGGGCGCCGCCGGTGAGGACGACGACGTCACCCGGTCCGCATCGCGGCCGTCCAGACGTGATCGTGACTGGCACCAGGTCGAGACCGTGGCGACCGTGCCCGTCCAACCCGACCTCGATCGGGCCCTCGGCGGCCAGCTCGCCGACGATCGCGGCGGCCATCTGTTCGTGGTCAGTCCAGGACGGGGACACATCCAGGGCCTTGCAGCGTAGTGCCGGCCACTCCCGGGCCACGGTCTTGGTCAAGCCGGCGAGGCCGCCCTGGACGGCATCGAATTCGCCGCCAGTCAGGCCGAACCCGCCGTCCATGCGGGAGACGGTCGCGAACAGTGCGCCGCCACCAGCCGCCGCTTCGCGCAGCATCGGGCCAACCCGTTTGGTCAGCGCGAATGCGTTCTTGAGCCGCGTTTCGACGGCGGCGCTCCAGATGGGGGCACCGGTCGAGTCGGGACACCCCAGCACGATCAGTCCGCCCACCCGCGCCGTGCCGCGACTCCCGTCGTCACCGTCGGCAGGCACGACGTGAGCCGTGCGGCCCTGGGCGGCGAACTGGTCGCACAACGCCTGCGGCAGGCTGGTGCCGTCGTCGACGATCCACACCTCGCGTCCGACGGCGAGTTCGATCCGGCTTCTGTCAGAACGCGTCGGCAACTCGACGGCGCGCAACACGCGCCGCGCGGGTGGCGGAGCCGACGCCGCGTGCTCCCGGCTCGTCGGCCCCGGCTCAGCCGCCAGGGCAGCGCGTGCGACGGGTACCGGTGCCGCGACCGATGACGATGACACGTCGTTCGTCCTCATGTACTCGATGATGTTGCGTAACGTGCGCAGGCTGCCGACATACGCCGAGTCGACCGCCGCCATCTGCGGAAGCCGGGTCTGCAATGCGGCCAAAATCTCCAGACGTTTGATGGAGTCGATGCCGAGGTCGGCCTCGAGGTCCATGTCAAGGTCCAGCATCTCGATCGGGTAGCCGGTCAGTTCCGCGACGACTGCCAGCAGTGTGTCCTCGGCGAGGGTCACACCGGCCGGGGGCGTGGCCTCGCTGGTGAGCGCGGTCGCGCTCCCTTTACCACTGGCACCATGGTCAACATGATCAACATGGTCTCCCGGCTCAACGGGGCTCCGCGGATCGACCCGCGCCGTGTCCTGCGGTGCGGGTGGAGAAGGGGGCATCGCGAAGGGAGACGCCGAGGTCGCGACGGCCTCGGGGACCAGAGGCGGCGCGAGCGGCGCCGCGACACCCTGTGGCTGGCGCGCGGCCGGCGTCGCCGGATGGAGCACGGCGGTGCCGCCCTCGACCAGTCGTTGCTGCCCCTCCATCACCATCTGGATGGTCCTGTGCGCCGACTCCTGTCCTTCGAGGAATCGCAGATGCGCGTCGGCGGTCTGTTGCTGGAGCACCTGCATCGCCCGCAGGCCTTCCTGCACGACGTGCAGCACGCCGGCCAACGGCGCCGATGGGGCGGGCGGCGCCACCACATTCGGCTCGACCGGCCCCGTCTGCCCCGACGCCGCCGGGGTCGGGGTGGACGGTGGATGGGGCGTGGCTACCGCGGTGTGCGGCGCCATGACGGCGGAGACGCCGGAGGCGCTGCGGGTGGTCGTGTCGTTGTCGTTGGCGTTTCTGCTCACGTCGGGGTGTCCATGGGGCTCCGACACCTCCGCTGCCGATGGCGTCTCGGAGGTGGCTGGCGTTGGTGAACGGTAGTTCGTCCCTAGCAGCGGAACGACCATCTTGGGCTGACGAGGTTCGCGGGCGTGTGGTTCCCACGCCGTCAGGTCGACGGGATGACCGAGCGCGCCCAGCTGCGCGAGTAGCCGAGCCAGGTCCGTCACCCCGGACCCCCGTCCGCACGTGGCGTCCAGCGCGATGGCGTGGTGCGGCCGCTCGCCAAATGTCGCGCGAACCAGGCTGGTCAGCACGTTGCCGGGGCCGACCTCGACGAACGTCCGCGCACCCGCGGCGGACAGATGCTCGAGCTCGTCGACGAAGTTGACCGGGCTGACCAACTGACGGGCCAGCGTGTCGCGCACCTGCTTGACGTCGTCGCCGTAGGGTTCCGTCGTGCAGTTGGCGTACACCGGCACGGTTCCGGCCGAGAATGCAATGAGGTCAAGGTCCCGCCGGAACGGGTCGACCACCTCCTGCATCAGCGGACTGTGGAACGCGGCCGAGACCTGCAACGGGGTGGTCCGCCACCCGCGGCTCGCGCACGCCTGGACCGCCCGATCGATGGCGTCTCGGCTGCCGGACAGCACCCCCTGGCCCGGACTGTTGCGGTTGGCGAGCACGGCGTCCATGCCGTCCTCGGCGAGCAATCGATCGAGTTCGGCCAGGGG
>CALBET010000694.1 GCA_937888665.1 uncultured Acidobacteriota bacterium | reverse complement strand
GTTGTCGAACACTGCGACGTACTCATTAGTGTATTCAACCCGACCAACTCGGCGACGGTCGCGAGCGTGACGCACCGAGATGACGCCACCGCCGTCCGAGTCATCAGTCCGGCGGAGAACTTCAATGATCGTTCCTTCGAAGATGAGCGTCACGTCGGGGCGAGCAATCAACCCGTCAGTCGTCCCTCTCGAATCGAGCGCTGCGCCCAGATCAAGGGCTCGCGACAGCGTGCCAAGCACTCCGTACCGGGAGTAGTCCGCAGCAGATGCAGAACGGCACACAAGTGCACCCCAGCCTCCAAGACTGAGTAGTGTTGCTCTCAGAACCGCGCCTGCGGCCGCATCGTCATGCTGGTCAATAACGATCGAGCTGCTATCGCTACCCCCAAGGGCCGCAGGGGACAGGGGGATTCGCCCCGTGAAGACCGTTTGTTCGACTAGAGGGAAGGAACGTCCCATCTGGTCCACGTCTACGAGGGGGCGACCCAGTGCGGCTGCAGCTAGAACGGCCATCAGACCGTTGATGCCACCAACTTGCAATGGCGCGATCGCATCGATGCGCACCCCGAGTCGCCGTTCCAGACTCGTACAAGCGGCGATGAATGGGATCCCGCTCGGAATTCTCTCCAGCATGACGGTCGCGGATCCCATCGCTCCGGCGCTGGCGACCAAAGCGCTGGGTTGGAGCTCGTCGACGTCGAGGAGTTGGACAGGCCCAAACTGCCCGAGGTAGAACTGCACGATGACCTCGGCTGTTCTGGTCGTGCCGCCGCCTCCGGATCCCAAGAGAGCGCACCCGCGCGCAAGGGCGCCGATGGCATCTCCGGAGATTTCCATGCCCGCATATTAGTTGTGCACTATGCACATCGACCAATCGACCGTGCAAGGCATCGACGAAACTGACGGAGTATTCCCGCGAGATCGCACGGCAGTCCGCACCCGACAAGCCAGTTGACTCTACGCGGGCATTCCGAAGGTAGGGACCGAAGAAGTCGTGGCGGCATCTCCACGCAGGGCACATCGAGGCATAATGGAGGAGCCGTGCCTTGCTCCTCGACACAGCATCCGGCATCCGTTTCTAGGAGGTTGCGCGTGAGAATCGGTGTCGATATCGGAGGCATCAACACAGTTGCCGTGCTCATGGACCGAGACCGGGTAGCCACCGTCGCAATCGTCGCGACCACTGACGATATGGTCACCGGTGTTGGATCAGCTCTCGGCAAGTTGCTAGACGCCACCGACGGGCGACCGGATGTTTCATCGGTGGCAATCACCACGCCCCAGTTCGCCGATGCGATCACATCGCTGGACTTGACTCCTACCGCCTGTGTCCGGCTCGGGCCTCGCGATCCCGACCAGGTTCCTCCCCTCGCCGGTTGGCCCGATCGTGTCCGGCGCCAGATCGGCGAGCACATCTTCCTGTGCGATGGGGGGCACGAGTTTGACGGGCGCGTCATTGCCGCCGTCAACCGGAGGCAGGTTCTTGGTGTTGCCGAGAAGATCGAGCAGTCCGGTTTGACTAGTGCAGCGGTCACGTCGGTATTTTCTACTTCTCGGGGAGGCGACGAGATCGAGGTCGCATCCCTGCTCCGGGAGCGGCTCCCGAACGTGAGTATCTGCGTTTCACACGAAATCGGGCAGTTCGGCCTTCTCGAACGGGAAAACGCGACGATCATCAACGCTGCGCTTCTCGTCGTGGCCGACAAGATCGTCACTGATCTCGATGCCGCTATTCGAACGCAAGGGTTCGACGTTCCGCTATACATCGCTCGCAACGACGGCACTCTGATGAACTCGGAGTACGCACGCAACTTTCCAACCGCGACGCTTGCTTCTGAAGTGAGTCATTCCCTACGCGGGGGGGCGCTTCTCGCAGGCGTGACCAACTGCGTGGTCATTAGTGTGGGCAGAGATGAGACTTCAATCGGTGCGATAGTCGACGGCTACCCTGGGCGTAGTGGGGAATGGCCCTTGATCGCTGGCGTGCAGACGAACCTGAGAATGCCTCTGTTTGCACGTCTCCCCGTGGGTAGTGGCACTGTGTTCGATACGGAGACGGCACAACCGATTATGGGAACAGCCGAGCAACTGAGTGCGCCGGCTGCGACTAAGTCTGCAGATGGTGAGGTGCGCGCCGGGGTCACGCCAACGAACGAAACGCGCGTGCCGACCTCATTCGATACTCGGTGTCGTGACTATGTTTCGACCCTCGTCTCGCAGGTCGCCGACGGGCTACGAATCACGCATGAGGCCGTTCCTGCCGTGATCGTCGGAGCGGGCAGCGTCATTCTTCTTGACGAACTGCCCGGCTTCGAACTCACAATCCGACCGCGGCATTTTGAGGCGGCGTGTGCAGTGGGGACTGCAGTTGCTGGAATCGGCGGCGAATCGGAACGCTTCTACTCGCGCGCCACCGAAAGTCGCACGACCATACTCAGCCAGGTTCATTCCATAGCTGTGGAAAACGCTCTCTTGGCAGGCGCGGCCGACGGAACAATTCAGGTGCTCAAGATCGACGAGGTTCCGGTTACCTACCTGCCTGGCGACTTCCATCGAATTCGCGTTGGGGTCGTCGGAGATCTTCCAGCCCACCCTTCGTGAGACCCTGCGATTCGCAGGTGTCAACCTGCTTCCCGTAGGTCCCCTTGCGCGTGTCGAGCAATGTTCGCCGAAGTCAGATGCTCCCCCTCCAAGACAGCCGAAAGCTGGCCATATCGCACGATGAATACCCGGTGGCAGATGTTTGCAAGTTGCTCATAGTCCCCTGACGCGACGAGGACAACGGTGCCCTTTGCCGCCGCGTCACAGATCATGTTGAGTACATCGAACTTGGCTCCGGCGTCGATGCCTTGCGTTGGCTCGTCTAGCAACAACACCCTCGGACTGTCGGCCATCCATTTTGCAAGAACGATCTTCTGTTGGTTACCGCCGGAGAACTGGCCGACTCGGTGGTCCGGCTCCGTCGGACGCACACCGAACCGCTGCATCGCGCTCAGAGTTGAGCCTCGTTCCTGACTCAGGCGAAGCGGGGCGAGTGCTAGTTGATGCCGGTTCTCTAGAAGGGCAAGGTTCTCTCGTGCGAGCGCATCGGTCCACACACCGTCGCGCTGGCGGTTACCCGGCACAAGGCTGACACTCCTGTCGATGATCGCCCTTGCTGACTGTCCGAGCAGCTCGATTCCATCGAACATCGCTGACCCACCACACGCAGGTGTGGCACCGGCGATTAGGTACGGAATCTCCTCGTGGCCCATTCCGACCAGGCCCGCGAATCCGACAATCTCTCCCGGGGCGACTTCGAAGTCCACTGACAGAACGCGCCGGCCAGTGAGCCCTCGCACCTTGAGCACCGAAGCCGTGGGAGCGGGAACGGTGCGATTCGGGTAGTACGCGTTCAACTTCCGGCCAAGCATTGCGTCGATGATCCGCTGCTGGTCGGCTTCGTCCCCCGCGAACCTGTCGGCGACCTTGCCGTCGCGCAGAACCGTGATCTGGTCCGCGACAGCTGTGACCTCTTGAAGCCGATGCGAGATGAAGATAACGGCGCTGCCAGCGTCCGCCACATCTCTCATCAATGCCACAACCCTTCGAGAGTCCTCAGCGCTTAGATACGCGGTCGGCTCGTCCAAGACGAATACAAAATGCTCGCTGTGTTCCTGCAGCAGTCTTTGAGCACGAGCAAGCGCGAGTGTTGCGCGCTCGGCCGGGCTTAACTCGTAAATGAGCTTGTTAAGATCGATGTCGAGTCCGACGCTTTTAAGGAGCTGTCGACCGGTTGCACGCTCTCGGCGAAACGAGATTGGCGCGATTGCCCGCGCGCCGTAGCCGGAAGTCACACCCAAGTTTTCGAGCACGGTCATGTCCTCAACTAAGCCAAGGTCTTGGTGAATCACGGCAATACCATGGTGATGGGGGGCCGTCAAGGGCAGGTTGATCTTTCGGCCCCACAGACGCATTTCTGCACCTGGGTCCGGGGCATACACGCCTGTCATGATCTTCACGAGTGTTGACTTTCCTGAGCCATTCTGTCCGAGCAGAGCGTGCACCTCTCCTGGTTTCACGGTTAGGTCGACGTTGTCAAGCGCCCGCAAGCCCCCGAAACTCTTACCTAGGCCAGTGATTTGCAGGCCATCGGTCGTCATGCTCGTCCATTCAGTCGGGCGGCAAGGCGCGCGAAAGTTACTGCTAGCACCAATGCGACGCCATTGAAGACATCCGACACCCACGGCTGTGCGCCGAACAGCAGGAGCCCGGTCACGAAGATTGTCAGTAGATACAGCGCGATAAGTGTTCCGAGTGCGTTGAACCGTCCCACTGTGATCGCGGTCGCGCCGAGGAACACCGCGGCGAAGGGTTGCAAAAGAAACTGACTGGCAACGCTCGGGTCCAACTGGCCGATATTGCCAGCCAGGAGGATGCCCGAGAGGGCAGCAATGAGGGAGCAGGCCACGAATGCCCCGATGCGGATCCTGTCGACACGAAGTCCCGCGAGTTTGGCCGAGTTCGGGCTACCCCCAACGAACAGCAGGTAGCGTCCGAGCGGTGTTCGCTCGTAGACGTACCAAAAGATAACTACAAGTATCCAGCCGATCCAAACAATAGCGGGAAAGCCGAGGAACTCGGCACGTGCGATAGCCCGGACTTCCTCAGGTACGTTCGCCACGATGGAGTTATTGGTAATCGCGTAAGCGAGTCCGCCCAGAGCGGTGGACATGCCCAGGGTGGCAATGAATGAGTTGATACCGACCTTGACTATCAGGAATCCATTGATCAATCCCACCAGAAGGCCCAGGAGGATGACCAAGAGGAGCGCGATCCAAAACGAATAGCCGCTTGTTGTGAGCTGCGCAGTGATGGCCGCGCCCACCACCATGAGTCCGGCGATTGACAGGTCGAACTCACCTGAGCGGAGTGGCAGCGTGACCGCGATGGCGAGCAGAAGAATGATCGCCTGCGAGTTGATCATCGCCTTGATGTTGCCGGTAGTCGCAAATGTGTCCGGCAACAGAAGCGAAAAGACGGCGAACGACAGCACGAGGATAACCAACAGGCCGTACTGTTCGGCGAACTTCAGTGATCTGCGTCGGCCTCGCCCCCCGGGTGCTGCCGATCGGCCCAAGTCGGGCGGATCGGCAGCGAGGGATGGCTGTTGTCCAATCGAACTTGCGTCAGGGTCGCCGACGCTGTCGCTCTTCACAAGTGCCTCCCGAGCGAGTTACTGGCCCCAGGCAGCAGTGAATAGGTTGGGGAAGTCCTCGAAACCTGGGTAGACAACGGCGTCGGATCCATCTCCAATATTCTTGCTGTCAATGATTCTGCCTGGAAGTGCCCAGTCTGCAGAAGGCATCCCAAGCATGCCACGTCCCAGTTGGTCCACAAGCGCCCATCCCGTGTAGTCGGCTGGTGGCGCTGCGACAGTCATGGCCTGCAGGGTATTCCCCTCAGTCATGGCCTTCAGGTTGGAGGAGTTGCCATCATGACCCGTGATCTTGACCGTTAGGCCAGATGCCTGCAGCACGGGGTTGATGACCGAGGCGAATGCGTCCGCGGCCGGGTTGATGTAGTTGATCCCAGGATCGCGGCGCATAACAGTCTCGGCCTGCGGACCGAGAGCGCTGGCGAATGTTGCATAGCTGAAGTCGCTCTCAGTGACCTTGCACGTAGGACATTTTGCCGCAAGTTGATCGATGGCCCCGTTGATCATCAGTTCAACCACGTTAACGACCGGGATGGTGAATGTCGCCATGTTCACCTGGCAGTCGGAGTCGGCCATCATCCAATCAGCCGTCTTCTTGCCGTCGTCTGAGAATGTTGAAGCAACGTGGGCGAAGACGCCCGGCTGGAGCGGATCGTCAGGATCCCCGTTGTTGAAGTCAATAACAGTGACTCCAGCCTCGGTAGCCCTCTCCAGTTGGGCCTGTACTGTCTCTGGGGTGATGTTGAAGAGTACAATTCCATCCGCGTTAGCGGCGACAGCCTGGTCGACAAGATTCTGCATCACCGTCACCTGACCCTTGGCCTCGACGTACTTTGCCGACATCCCGGCAGCCTCTGCCGACTGGACGAAGCCGTCGGCGACCGACTGCGTGAACTCGGTCTGGCCCGCACTAATGAGCCACAACGACTTGCCGGCGTTCTCCTTCATATCGACCGGTGAGGCTGGTCCTTTTACGTCGAGCGGTGCACGTGCCGCCTCAACAGCAGCAGCAGCCTCTTCGGTGCAGGGGTTGGAGGCTTCGGCTGGCGCTTCGGCGGACGAACTTGACGCGGCGTCCGTACTCGAATTGGCTTCCGGTGCGGATCCGTCTGTCGAGGTAGTGCCGCATGCCGTGAGAGCGAGCGCTGCGACTACCGCAACGAGGCCCACGGAGCGAGTGGATTTAGTGTTCATCAAGTCTCCTTCTTCGATTGAAGAGCATCTTCGCACGCTAACGCAGCGGACGCCTAGCCCTAAATTGTTGAGAGGTTGCGCGGACAATCAGCACGTTCTCCTTGCTACCAGTCGTATCTTGATGGGTGCACCACCATTGCCATATGGGCATAATAGCCATTTGGTCTGCTAATTACGGGCATACTGCACTCTCGGCTATCGGCGCACCCAAGGCTCTTGCTAGTCGATGGGCTCGCATAGGCAAAATGAATATAAGCAAAGTTGGAGTGTGTCAAGGTTTCTGGACAAATTCGGGGTTGATTTTTTCGGGTTTCAG
>CALBET010000693.1 GCA_937888665.1 uncultured Acidobacteriota bacterium | reverse complement strand
AAGCCTCGGCTGGGAACTTGTGGCGATGTGGCGCAGGCCTTCAGGCCTGCGATCGTACGGCTAAAGCCGTGCGCCACCACTGGGCGCGGTGCCTTTCTTGAGTTCCAGTCGCGCGACGGTGCGTCGGTGCACTTCGTCCGGTCCGTCGGCCAACCGTAAGTACCGCGCCTGGGCCCAGGCGGCCGAGAGCCCGAAGTCTTCGCAGACGCCGGCGCCTCCATGCAGCTGAATCGCGCGGTCGATCACGTTGAGCGCCATGTTTGGCGCGACCACCTTGATCATCGCAATCTCGGCGCGGGCGACCTTGTTGCCCACCGTGTCCATCATGTGGGCCGCGTTCAGCGTCAGTAGTCGGGCCTGCTCGATTTCGATCCGCGAGTTGGCGATGGCCTCCATCACGACACCTTGCTGAGCCAGCGGGCCCCCGAACGCCACGCGCGACCGGGCGCGGGCACACATCGCTTCGAGCGCTCGCTCGGCGAGGCCGATCAAACGCATGCAGTGGTGAATGCGGCCCGGTCCCAGGCGGCCCTGCGCAATCTCGAACCCGCGTCCCTCGCCCAGCAGGACGTCCGTCGTCGGGACCCGCACGTTCTCGAACGTGACCTCGAAATGCCCGTGTGGGGCGTCGTCGTACCCGAATACCGTGAGGGGCCTGACCAGGGTGACGCCAGGCGCGTCGGCCGGGACGAGCACCATCGACTGTTGCTGGTGCTTGGGGGCGGTCGGGTCGGTCTTGCCCATCAAGATGAAAATCTTGCACCGTGTATCGCCGGCGCCTGATGCCCACCACTTGTGCGCATTGATCACATAGTGGTCGCCGTCGCGCTCGATGCGGGCTTCGATGTTCGTGGCGTCTGACGACGCCACCGCCGGCTCGGTCATCGCATACGCCGAGCGGATGCGACCCTCCAGCAGCGGCGTGAGCCACCGCTCGCGGTGTTCGTCCGTGCCGTAGCGGACCAGCACCTCCATGTTGCCGGTGTCCGGGGCAGAGCAGTTGCAGGCTTCCGGCGCAATGGGCGAGCGCCCCAGAATCTCGCACAGTGGCGCGTATTCCACGTTGGTCAGCCCGGCGCCCAGCTCGCTGTCCGGCAAGAACAGATTCCACAACCCGGCGGCACGGGCCTGCGATTTGAGCGCCTCCATAATGGGCGGCGACTCCCACCGGTTCGTGGCGGCAGCGACCTGTGCGCTGTAGACCGCCTCGTTGGGATAGATCGCCTCGTCCATGAACGCGAGCAGACGCTGGCGGAACTCGTTGGTGCGGGGAGAGGAGGAAAAATCCATGGCGTGTCTCGAGGTCGGTGGCCTGGGGCCGACGCGCGCGGGTGAGTCGTCGCCGCGACACGCGGGCGAGGGGCGCCCCAGTATAGTCAAATCCGCTGGACTTTCCGCGCTGATGGGCGATACTTACAGGAGCGAAATTTGCACCGGGCGCGAGCCAATCGCGGGGGAGTGTGTAATGCGAGTAACAGCAACATTGGTCGGCGCCGGCGTGATGGCGCTCGTGCTGGGCAGCGCGGCCGGCGCGAACGCGGCCGAAGGCACGCCGACGTTCGCCAAAGACGTCGCGCCGATTCTGTACGACAACTGTGTGGCCTGCCACCGTCCGAACCATCTGGCGCCGATGTCGTTGATTACCTACGACGAGGCGCGTCCCTGGGCCCGCGCGGTGAAGAGCAAGGTCTTGGCGCGCGAGATGCCGCCGTGGGGTGCCGACACCAGTGTGCGCGCCTACAAGAACGACACCAGCCTCTCCCAGCGGGAGATCGACACGATTGCGGCCTGGGTTGACGGCGGGTCCCCGCGTGGGAACGATGCCGACCTGCCCGAGGTGCCGCAGTTTACAGAGGGCTGGTCGATTGGCGAGCCGGACCTCGTCTTCACGATGCTTGAGCCCTTCGAGGTACCCGCCGACGGGACGGTGCCCTACTCATACGTCACGGTGCCCACGAATTTGACGCAAGACACCTGGATTTCAGCCTACGAGTTCGTGCCGGGTGACCGGCGTGTCTTGCACCATGTGATTGCGCAGGTCATGGAGGACGACGGCAAGCCGGCCACCGGTGAGGTGCTGCTCCGAAGGGACGGCGAGCGGACCCAGGCCGAAGGCGCCACGGTCGGCGGCTATGTGCCCAATCGGCTCGGGACCGTGTATCCGGATGGGGTCGCGACACGACTGCCGGCAGGCGCGGACATCGAAGCCCAGATGCACTACACAACGATTGGCGAGCCGGTCACTGACCAGAGCAGCTGGGGCGTCGTGCTGGCGGCGGAACCGGATAGTATGCGCCGGGCCAGCGGCGGACAGGTCATCAATCCGATGTTTCGGATCGAGCCGGGCAACCCGAGCTTTGAGGTCACGGCGAGCCGGACAATCAAAGAGGACACGTATCTCTCGACCATGATGCCGCACATGCATGTGCGTGGGAAATCTGCCAAGTTCATCGTGAAGTTCCCGGACGGCCGCGAGGAGGTCGCGCTGTCAGTGCCGAACTACGATTTCAACTGGCAGCTGAGCTACCAGCTCGAGGAACCGATCTTCATGCCGGCCGGGTCGGAGTTGCAGACGGTGTTCACCTACGACAACTCGACCAACAACCGGCACAACCCGGATCCGACCGCCGAAGTGGGCTGGGGCGATCAGACCTGGGAAGAGATGATGTTGGGGTACTACGGCACCGTCGACGGGCTCGAGGCGAACGACAACGAGAACGACGAGGACGAGTAGGTCCCGACGTTTCGGGGGATGACGTGGGCCGGGCGCATGGTGCGCCCGGCCCTTTTTTCGTGGCGTGGGGTTTCCGGGGGGGCGTCATCTCTGAGGTGGCGCGCTCTGGTGGTCGTCGGTGTCAGGCTCAGCGGCGCGCCTGGCAGCCCGTGGTGAACGTCAGGCTGCATTCCGGTACGCGTATCTATTGGACTCCGTCGCGGTCCGTCTGGACTGGTCCTTTTCGTAGGACCACCGAGGGGGCCCTGCACACGGTCAGGCATACTAGTACTAGTGCAGTGCGTGTAGGCAGGATGTGACGCCCGAGGAACTGGCCGCACGGTCCCATCCGGAACATCGAAACCATGACGCGTGGACCCACAGGCGAATCGCTTGCCGACCGGCTGGCCCGCTCAGGTGCGATGGCGGTCGACGACGCGGTGGAGATCGGGGTGGCCGTGGCGAACGCGCTGGATGAGTTGCACCGGAGCGGTGAGGTTCACGGCGGTGTGACGCCGGCACGGATCTGGTTGGAGGGTCCGCGCGTGAGGTTGTCTCCGGCCGACGCTGTGGCGCCCGGGGACGGCAGACCGGCACCCGCTCCGGAATTGCTGGACGGCGGCGAGCCGGACGCGCGGTCCGATCACTTTGCGCTCGGGTGCGTGCTCTACGAGATGGTGGCGGGGCAGCCCCCGTTCGCCGGGGCCACCGAGACCGCCGTGGCCGACGCCATGCGAGCCGGGCGGGTCACGCCGCTCTCGACCTACCAACCGCTCGTCCCTCCGTCGTTCGTTCGACTCGTGGCGACCTGTCTTCAGCCAGACCCAGCGCGTCGCTGGCAGTCGGCCAGGGACCTGGGGAGAGAACTGGCGTGGGTGGGGACACTGGACGAGGCGGCGCCTGAGCGGATGGAAGACGACACCCGCGTGTCGACCGGTCGGCTCTTCGGCTTGCTGGGGCTCGCGGCTGGATTCGTGTTCTCCGGTGCGCTCCGGGCCTGCGGGTAGCGGGCCACCGGCCACTACCGACCAGTTTCTGGCGCTCGTCTACCCGCCAGCGCGCTCTTCGACGATCTTCCAGGCCCCGTCCTCGCGCTCAAAGACCAGGGTCTTGGTGACGGCGTCGCGATAGGTTTCGTCTTGGTAGGCCTGTTGAAACACGGCCTTCGCGAGCTCGGTGCCCTCGAACTGGATTTGCAGGCGGTCGATCCCGACTTTGATGAAGCTCGGTCGCGAGAGTCGCTCTCGCCGCTGTGTCATCCACGCCGACCGGCTGATCCCCCGGGCCGGCCGGAAGCGGCTCGAGTAGGCCGCGAGGTAGTCGTCGACGACCTGACCGGACCAGGCGTCAGCCCAGCGACGGACGGCCCCTGTGACGGCCAAAATCGCGCTGTCGGCCGGTTTGGCAGGTAGGGTAGACGCCGACGAGGGTGCACTGGGTGTCGCCGAGGGCGGGGCCGCGCCCGCCCGCGCCCCCTCGGCGTCGTCCGCTAGCTCGGCCGCGTTGGTCCGTCGTTCCTCTGCGCTCGTGTCGCGCCGAGCCATCTGGATCTCGCTCTCCTCCTGGCGCGCCGCCGCCAGCTCGGTGGTCAGTGCCTCGACGCGCTCGCGGAGCTCCTGAACCTGCACGCCCTCTGCACCCTCGTTTCGCCGCGCCGTCCGGGCCCCGCTCTCCCTCTCCTCTCGCCGCGCCGCCGCCAGCTCGGTGGTCAGTGACTCCACGTACTGGCGGAGCGTTTGCCGCAACGCCAGAGCCTTCGCTCGCACCACATCCAAGCCGCCTTCCTCCGTCTCCGGGGACTGCCTGAGCTCGCGCCGCGCTTCGTCCGCCACCCTCTGGGCGCGACGAGCTCCATCGAGTTCACTTCGGAGGGCCAAGATTCGATCGACCCCGAGATCGGCCTCGGCCTCGGTCCCCTCGACCGGCCCCTGCCCGTCGGTCCGGCCAGGAATCGCCTCAGTGAGCTCGGGGTTGGGCGCCGGGGTCTGCGACACCGAAGCCCGGTCGCCCGCTTTCGCTCCAAGCCCGAACGTGACAAGTAGCGTCAGCGAGAGCGACGCCACGACCACCCAGAGCAGCGTTCGGCGCCACTCGAAAACGCGTGGGGCCCAGCTCAAATAGCGCCAGTGGCAGTGCTGGCACCGAACCGGCCGCACCGGAAACAACAGCGTAATGGCCCGTTCCCATGGGTTGAGACGGGACGCGTTTGGTTTCTCCCGCCGGCAACCAGGACAGCGTGATCGAATCATGTCGAGCTCTGTACGAAGATGCCCCTACCCGGAGACAACACCTCTCCCACAAGCGTCTAGTTTATAACGTCGAGGGCCGCTCGTCACGGAGACGACCCTGGCCTTGGCCTCGTTCCCCGGGCGGGGGACTGAATACCAAGTGTAACGCCGACCACGAGGGCGCCATAAGTTGCATCGTCTCAAACGCTCAGGCGCCTTGTAAACTGCAGTAAGCGATTGACTTAGGGGAATATGCCGCGTACCATTCAAGCGTCAAATTCGCCGTCGCCTTGAGGGATCGACCAGTCAGCGCTGCTTTCAAGTTGCCGATAAGACAGAGGACCGTCACGAGCGCCCGAATTCAGAGGCGGACGGGCGGCCAGGTTGGCCGCCGGGCGTTTACGCACTGGCGCCGTTTGAGTTGGAGAATCGTGAACGCGAGCAGGCGTGATGACCTTGGTCGATCGGTCAGAGGCGTCGGGCCGCCGACACCAGGGTGCGTAGCGTGGCGCCGGCGGCGCTGCCGGGGTGTGCGCGCCGACCACTCCGTCACGCGCTGCAGCGCACGGAACTCTTGACATGCGTCCGGATACGAGGCCGTGGAACCTTCACGTACGACACAGTGGATCTACCAAGTGAGTCTGCCATGATTTGGTCAAGATTTCGCCGCAACACGTGTTCCGGTCTGGCCGTAAGCCTGGTTCCGTATCTGGCTTTGGCTCAAGCAGGATGTTCTTCGCCTGTCGCTATCGCGTCGCCGGAAGTCGTTCATGAGAGCGTCGCGCAAGGTCCAAACGCTCAATCCAGCCCGCCACCGCTCACGACCGACACCAGCCCTCGCGGAATCGCCATGCTGCCGGAAGGGGTTCTGAAAATCTCCAAGGATGAGCGATTTATCTTATGGGCAGAACTCCAGAGAGGGCGGCTCCACGTCTTGGAACAAGGGGCGAATGGGGGCTTGATTACTCGAAAAAACATCCCGATATCCATAGGGCTGAATGGGTATGGCAAAGAACAGGAGGGGGACAAGAGGACCCCGGTTGGACTCTACCGGCTCACCAGCTTTTTGGATGACGACCGACTGATAGATTACTACGGGCTTGGGGCCTACCCGCTCAATTACCCCAACGCGCTTGACAGACGCCTCCAGCGGACCGGCTCGGGCATCTGGCTTCACGGTCTTCCCAAAGATGTCGACCAACGACCACCTCTGGATAGTGCCGGCTGCGTGATAGTCGACAATACCAGTTTGTTGGAGATGGCTGACTACATCGACCCGGGCGTGACCCATATCGTCTTGACAGAGGGTGAATTGCGGTGGCAACCCGAGGCGGCAGTGCGCGCACGCCGGCAGAGCCTGGAAACGGCGTTTGAACGCTGGCGGGAATCCTGGGCCGCCAAGGATAATGCGGCCTATCTGTCCTACTATAGCCAGGATTTCGATAGTCCGACGCGAAACAAGGCGCAGTGGGATGCGTACAAGACGCGCGTCAACAGCGCTAAATCGTCTATCCACGTGGACGTCTCGAACGTCAGTTTCTTCGTACATCCGGAGGCGCCCGAACTGGTTTCCATCCGTTATTACCAGCGCTACAGAAGCAACAACTACAAGTGGAACGGTTGGAAGGAGCAGCTCTGGCAGGAGGAAGACGCTGGTGGTTGGCGGATTGTCTATGAGGGCAATGGCGGTTGACATCGAAGGCGGTAGCCGCTTGTGTGCCGGTGTGGTTGGTACGATGAATCGTCGGACGGAAGTGAGCAGCC
>CALBET010000692.1 GCA_937888665.1 uncultured Acidobacteriota bacterium | reverse complement strand
ACCCCAGCCGGAGTATTTGGTCCAGCATACCGCATGTGATGGCTTGGGTGCCTCGGGTACTATTCAGGGAATCCTCGGCGCGCCGGGGCCTCGCCATGAGGCTCGTTTGAGACACGGGCGGAGTGGGCCGGCGTGTGTTCGGAGACGGCGCGCGGGGTGTGGAGATTGTGGCCACAAGAACAGAGGATTGGGGGCCGACGAGATGAGACTCCGCAAAGCGACGCCAGACGACCACGGCGTGCTGCTCGACATTTGGCTGCGGTCGGTCCGCGCGACGCATACCTTCCTCTCTGAAGAAGACGTTCTGTCTGCTGGCCCACGATGGTGGGGTTCATGGGACTGTCCGGGAACAAGTCGGAGGCGCTGCTTCTGGCGCCTGAGCAGCTACACCGCGGCGGCGGGCGATTGATGGTTGAGCACGCGCGGGATCTGAAGCGGCCGCCGCGGGTAGACGCCAACGAGCAGAACCCACGGGCGCGGGCGTTCGGCGAGTCGCAGGGTTTCGTGGTGTCACGGTCGGTCTGAGTAGGCCGACAGTGGGCGGCCGTGCCCTCTGCTCCACATGCGGGAGAGTGGGGCAGCGGAGCCGGGCGGGCAGCGGTAGCGAGCGGATGGCCGTTCGACCGGCACGCCGCAACGCGTCAGATGATGTGACCCACCCACCGGCCGGCGAAAATGACGCCGATCCACAGCAGCAGGGACGTGGCGCCGGCCACTCGGGCGGCCCGCGGGGGCTGTGC
This sequence comes from uncultured Acidobacteriota bacterium, assembly GCA_937888665.1. Lineage (GTDB taxonomy): Bacteria > Acidobacteriota > Vicinamibacteria > Vicinamibacterales > UBA8438 > UBA8438. The sequence goes on along the minus strand of CALBET010000692.1, from coordinate 1,100 downwards.
GGCAGTGTCCCACCGGTCGACACCGCGCAGGGTGCGGAACTGGAACCACGCCATGTTGACGCCGGCCAGGACCAACAGCAAGAGCTTGATCTGAAACGCGGGGTTCTCGATGTAGGCAGCTGCCCGGGTCATGAACAGGCCCGTGCCGGTGATGACGGCCAGGACGAAGGCGCCCCAGGTCCAACGGATCATTTCGCGGGTCATGCGGCTCGCCGGGATGCTGAGCGCGGTTTTCCCGAGGAGGCGTAGGTCCACCATGAGGATCGAGCCGACGACGAGGCCCACACCCAGCACGTGGAGCGATTCCAGCATCGGGAACCACCAGGTGAACCCGATGTACTCCGAGAGCGGGAGCGCCTGCACCCAGTTCCAGAACTCGGGGAACGGCACCAACGTTTCTTCATTCATAGAGGAAATAGAGGTAGTCGGTGTAGGCAATCCAGCGTCCTGCGAGCACGACGCCGACCCAGAGTAGGAGCGACACGGCGGCCATTACGCGGGCCGAGAGGAGACGGCCGGCCGTCTGTTCCCAGTAGCCGGGCTCCCGCTTGCTCATCCGGTAGATGACGAGGGCCATGGTGACGGCTGGGACGAGGCACATGAATTTCCAGCCGAACACCGGGTTCAGGAAGTAGCGGTTCGGGCGCGCCACGACGAACAGCAGACCCGTGAGCGCGTTGACGAGCAGGGCCCACCAGGTCCACGGCATGAGGCGGCCGATCATCTCGGTGACGTTCTGGCTTGGCGCCGCGAGGCCGAGCAATCGGAGATGCACCATGACGGTCGAGCTCATGACGACCGCGATGCCAAGGATGTGCAGTGACTGTGCGATCGGGGGCAGCCCCGGCACGTTCCCGAGCAGATACACGGCGGTTTCTTGGGCCTGGCTCCCGGCGAGCCACGCGGCCACGGCTTCCGTCATGGCCGGTATGATAGCGCACCGTCCAGCCCTGGCTGGGGAAGCGCTCGATCTCGTACGGTCCAACCCGTGCCGGGAGCGCTTGAGGGTCTGCCACCACCGCTGATTACAAGGACTCTGATCAAGATATGCGTACCGCTGGCGATGGCAACCGGGCCGACCCGGTGGTATCCTTCGCAGC
>CALBET010000691.1 GCA_937888665.1 uncultured Acidobacteriota bacterium | reverse complement strand
CCCGCGCCGCCCGCCAGCAGCACGGCGTCGAAGTCGTGGCGAATCGTGTCGGCCGGGATCGTCACGCCGATATCGGCATTGACGTGGAAGTTGATGCCTTCGGCCTCCAGTATGTCGAGACGGCGGTTCAGGAACCGCTTTTCCATCTTGAATTCGGGAATGCCGTAGCGGAGCAGGCCACCGATCCGGTCCGACCGTTCGAACACGGTCACCTCGTGGCCGGCCCGATTGAGCTGGTCGGCGGCGGCCAGTCCGGCCGGGCCGGACCCGATCACAGCCACTGTCTTGCCGGTCCGCGTCTGGGGCGGCTCCGGGTGGATCCAGCCTTTGTCGAACGCCCGTTCTACGATGGCGAGCTCAATGGATTTGATCGTGACCGCGTCGCGGTCGATTGCGAGCACGCACGAGCCCTCGCAGGGGGCTGGGCACAGCCGGCCGGTCCACTCCGGGAAGTTGTTGGTCTTGTGGAGCCGGTGAATGGCCGGGTGCCACTGGTCCCGATATACAAGATCGTTCCAGTCGGGAATCAGGTTGCCGAGTGGGCACCCGTCGTGACAGAACGGGATGCCGCAGTCCATGCAGCGAGCGCCCTGTGCGCGCACATCCTCCGTGGCGTACGGCAGGTAAACCTCTTGCCAGTCCTGGAGGCGTTCTTCAACAGGGCGCGCCGGCGGCTTCTGCCGGTCAAACTCGATGAATCCCTTCAGCTTACCCATATCTGTCTATTCGGCGACGTCGCCGATCCGGCGTGCCCTGTGCGCGGGTCGTGTACCTCTCAACCGCGAGCCTTCCTGGTTGACACCCAGTCCAACGCCGTTGCCCCACCTGCATCACGCATTGCCCTCGGGTCGCGCGACGTGGCTGGCCTGGCGAGACGAATCACGGCTGGAGGATGCGAGGGCGGTCAGTACGCTTCAGTACCCACCAACTCGCCGAAACGCACTTCACGGGACTCGGCGCGGGCTCTGGCCTCCGCCATCAGTACTCGTTTGAAGTCATGCGGCATCACCTTGACGAACGTCTGTCGCAGGGTGGTCCACCCGTCCAACACTCTCTGACCACTGACGCTCCCCGTGTATTCGACGTGGCGAGCGACCATCAGGCGCACGAACTCGGCGTCGTCGTCGCCCAGGGCTTCAAGCGCGACCATGCCCATGTTGCACCGACCGGCCAGCTGCCCCCGTTCGTCGAGGACATAGGCAATGCCTCCGCTCATCCCGGCTGCGAAGTTGCGTCCGGTCGGGCCAAGGATGACCACCCGGCCACCGGTCATGTATTCGCAGCCGTGGTCGCCGACCCCTTCGACGACCGCGTGCACCCCGCTGTTGCGGACGGCGAACCGTTCCCCGGCAAGGCCGCGGACGAATGCCTCGCCACTGGTCCCGCCATACAGCGCCACGTTGCCGATGATGACGTTGTCCTCGGCGACGAATGTGGCGGCGCCAGGTGGGAAGACCGCCAGCCGTCCGCCTGACAACCCTTTGCCGAAGTAGTCGTTCGCATCACCCGAGATGGTCAGGGTCATCCCCCGAGGGACAAAGGCGCCGAAGCTTTGTCCGGCCGATCCCGAAAACTGGATCTGGATGGCGCCGTCGGGGAGACCCTCGGCCCCCCACCGTCTCGTGACCGCCGAGCCCAACATTGTGCCGACGGTCCGGTTCACGTTTCGGATCGGCATCGTGAAGGACACCGGGGTGCGCTCGTCGATGGCCGCCGCGCACCGTGCGAGCAACTCCACGTCCAGCGCGCGGTCCAGCCCGTGGTCCTGGGTGGTGGTCGCGCGTCGGCCAACCGTGTCGGGGACGTCCGGGTTGTGGAGGATCTGCGACAGATCCAGACCGTTGGCCTTCCAGTGGTCGACCGCCGCGCCCGTGTCCAGCCGGTCGACGCGGCCGATCATCTCGTCCATCGTGCGGAAGCCCAGGCCGGCCATCAGTTCTCGCACCTCTTCGGCGACGAACCGGAAGTAGTGTTCGACGAACTCCGGCCGGCCCGTGAAGTGCTTGCGCAACTCTGGATTCTGGGTGGCTATGCCGACCGGACAGGTGTCCAGGTGGCACACCCGCATCATGATACAGCCGGAGACCACGAGAGGAGCGGTCGCGAATCCGTACTCCTCGGCGCCCAGCAGGGCGGCGATGACCACGTCGCGGCCGGTCTTCATCTGACCGTCGGCCTGGACCACGATCCGGTCGCGCAACCGGTTCATGACCAGTACCTGCTGCGTCTCCGCCAGTCCGAGCTCCCACGGCACGCCGGCGTGCTTGAGGCTGGTGAGCGGCGACGCCCCGGTGCCGCCGTCGTGACCGGAAATAAGTACCACGTCGGAGTGGGCCTTCGCCACCCCCGCCGCCACCGTGCCGACACCGACTTCGGCCACCAACTTGACGTGGACCCGCGCGAGCGGGTTTGCGTTCTTCAGATCGTGGATCAGCTGGGCCAGGTCCTCGATCGAATAGATGTCGTGATGCGGCGGCGGTGAAATGAGCGGCACGCCAGGCGTTGAATGGCGCACCTTCGCGATCCAGGGATAGACCTTGAACCCCGGAAGCTGGCCGCCCTCGCCTGGCTTGGCCCCCTGTGCCATCTTTATCTGGAGGTCATCGGCGTTCACGAGATACTCGCTCGTGACCCCGAACCGTCCGGACGCGACCTGCTTGATGGCACTACGTCGCAGGTCACCGTTGGCGTCGGGCGTGAAACGGGCCGGGTCTTCGCCGCCCTCACCGGTGTTGGACTTTCCGCCGAGCCGGTTCATGGCGATCGCCAGCGTTTCGTGGGCCTCCGCGCTGATCGATCCGAATGACATCGCGCCGGTGGAGAACCGGGCCAGGATCGACTCGATCGGCTCCACCTCATCGAGAGGAATCGGGCCGGCTGCCTCATCGGGCTTGAATTCGAACAGCCCCCGGAGCGTCGCGTGCTTGCGGCTCTGGTCGTTGACCAGGTTCGCGTACTCGCGATAGATGTCGTAGCGGCCGCTCCGCGTCGCATGCTGGAGCTTGAAGACCGTTTCGGGATTGAACAGGTGATACTCGCCGTCGCGCCGCCACTGGTATTCGCCACCGCTCTCTAGCTCGCCGTCTTCCCTCCCACGCGTTGGAAAAGCGCGCTCGTGCCGTCGCTGCACCTCGGTGGCCACGGTGTCGAGTCCGATCCCGCCGATACGCGACGCGGTCCAGGTGAAATACCGGTCGATAAACGTCTGGTGCAGACCCACGGCCTCGAAGATCTGGGCGCCGCGGTAGCTCTGCAGGGTCGAGATCCCCATCTTGGACATCACTTTCAGCACGCCCTTGGTCAAGGCCAGAATGTGATGTCGGATCGCCTCGGGCGGGTCGATGTCAGTGATCTCGCCGGTGCGGATCAGCTCCGTGATCGTTTCGAACGCCAGATACGGATTCACCGCGCCGGCGCCATAGCCGAGCAACAGGGCCATGTGGTGCACTTCGCGGGCTTCCCCGGTCTCGACGACCAGCCCACACTGCGTGCGGGTGCCTTCCCGGACGAGGTGGTGATGGACGCCGGCCGTGGCGAGCAGGCTCGGAACCGGCGCGTGTCGCGCGTCCACGCCCCGGTCGGAGAGCACCAGGAACGCGGTGCCGGCCGCGACCGCCGCGGTTGCCTGGCGGCACAACTCGTCCATGGCCCGCTCGAGTCCCTCGGCCCCCTCGAGCGGGTCGAACAGCATCGGCAACGTCACCGCCCGCAGCAGCGGGTCGGGATTGTGGCGCAGTTTTGCCAGCTCCGTGTTGTCGAGAATCGGGTAGTCCGCCCGGATCTGATGACACGATGCCGGTTCGGCCCGAAGCAGATTGCGCTCGGGGCCCAGGGCCGATCCCATGTCGGTGACCAGTTCTTCCCGGATCGAGTCGAGCGGCGGGTTCGTGACCTGCGCGAACAACTGCTTGAAATAGTCGAAGAGGAGTCGGGGCCGGTCGGAGAGCACCGCCAGCGCCGTGTCCGTGCCCATCGACCCAATCGGTTCCAACCCCTTGGAGGCCATCGGACCGAGCAGGATGCTGAGGTCTTCCTCGGTATAGCCGAACGCGTTCTGGCACCTCCGTATGGCATCGCGGTCCATGGGTGCCGCCGGCGGGGCATCCGGCAGATCTCGCAGCTCCACCAGTTGTGTGTCCAGCCACTCCTGATACGGGTGCTGCGCCGCCAACTCGGTCTTGATCTCCTCGTCGTCAATGATGCGGCCCTGGGCCGTATCCACCAGAAAGATCCGCCCGGGGAGGAGCCGCCCTTTCTCCCGAATGTCTTCCGGCGGAATATCCAGCACCCCGACCTCGGACGCCATGACCACCAGATCGTCCTTGGTGACGTAATACCGTGAGGGTCGCAGGCCGTTGCGGTCGAGCACCGCACCCACGACGGTCCCGTCCGTGAAGGCAATCGAGGCGGGGCCGTCCCACGGCTCCATCAGCGAGGCGTGGTACTCGTAAAACGCCCGTCGGTCTGGCGCCATCGACTCGTGCTTGCTCCACGGCTCCGGAATCATCATCAAAATGGCGTGCGGCAGCGACCGGCCGGTCATTACGAGGAACTGGAGCACGTTGTCGAACGTGGCGGTGTCGCTCTGGCCCTCCCTGGCGACCGGAAACACCTTGGACAGGTCATCACCTAACAGGTCGGACTCGCACAACGCTTCACGGGCGCGCATCCAGTTGATGTTGCCACGTAACGTATTGATTTCGCCGTTGTGCGCGCAGTATCGATACGGATGCGCGAGCGGCCACGACGGAAAGGTGTTCGTGCTGAAGCGGGAATGCACGATCGCCAGCGCCGACTCCACATCCGGGTCCGTCAGGTCAGGGAACATCGCCGTGACCTGATCGGCGATGAGCATGCCCTTGTAGACGATGGTCTGAGACGAGAGGCTGGCGATGTAGAAGAGACTCGCTTCCTGCAGTCGCAGGAAGTCGACGGCCCGCGCGAGCCGCTTTTGAATAACGTAGAGCTTGCGTTCGAATCGTGGTCCCGCGTCAGGGCCGGTACGCAGCTTCGTGCCCCGGCCGATGAAGACCTGCCTCATCACCGGTTCGCCGCGGCGCGCCGTGTCGCCGAGGCGGCTGGAATCAGTGGGCACGTCTCGCCAGCCGAGGAGGGTCTGGCCTTCCTCGTGCACGATCCGGGTGACGAGTTCCTCGACGCGGCGTCGCTCATCGAGTCGACGGGGCAGGAACAACATCCCCACGCCGTAGGTGCGGGCTTCCGGGAGCGAGAATCCGAGCTTGTTCGCTTCGCGACGGAAGAACTTGTCCGGTATCTGCAGCAAGAGACCGGCCCCGTCGCCCGTGTTGGCTTCACAGCCGCAGGCTCCGCGATGCATCAGGTTGAGGGCCACCTCGAACGCCTGCTCCACCAGCTTGTGCGTGCGGACGCCTTTGATGTTCACGACGAACCCGACACCACAGGCGTCGTGTTCGTGCCGCGGGTCATACAGTCCGGTCGCACCTGGCGGTCCGCTCGGCCGCACGTCGTTCGCTCGGCTCGTCGTCATAGCTGGGCTCCTCGGGCCGCGACGACGGCGGCAGTGGGACGGTCACCGGATGGGGGCGCGGTCGTGTTCGCCACGCGCTCAGGGCCGGCTCCCAGCCGGGGCATGTCAGGGTCGACCGGGCCGTCGCTTGAGTTTTCCCGGAGTAATTTGATGAACTCCATGACCGCGGGGTTGAGCCGGCGTTTCCGGCGGTGCACGATACTCAGGGGGCGCACCAGCGGAGGTTCTCCGTCGGGGAGCAACAGCGATGCCTGGAACAATGTGCCGCGGTGCACTTCGCGTCGCATGGACGCTTCCGGCAGAATGGCGATCCCGACATTCTCGTCGACCGCCTGCTTGACCGTTTCGATGTTGTCGAACTCGGCGGTGACCACCACCTCGACCTCGTGCCGGCGCAGAAATTTGTCGATTTCCCGACGAGCCGGCAGCAGCCGGTCGAGGGCCACGAAGCGCTCGCCGGCAAGCTCGCTCGGTCGGACCCCGCCGTTTTGGGTGGCCAGGCTCGCCAAGCGGTGACCCAGCGTACACGCTACCACCATGATTTGATCTTTCCAGTGGATCGCCGTCAGCTCTCGTCCGGAGGTCGCGAACGACAGCAGCCCGAGGTCTGACTGGTCGCTGAGGACCCGGGCGCGCACGTGATCGGGCTGCATGTAGTCCAAGTCCACCGCCGCCCCAGGCACCCGGGCCCGAAACAGATCGACATATTGACTCAGGTGCTGGAGACCCACCGAGTAGATCGACGCCAAACGTACGGTATGCCCCGCGGGACTCTGAAGGTGACGGACGGCGTCCTCCAACTCGTGATAGCGCTCGACGATCTCCTGACAGCCCTTGAAGAAGACGCCGCCCTCGGCCGTCAGTTTCCAGGGGCGCTGCGATCGGTCGATCAACTGCGCGCCCAGTTGCTTCTCCAGTTGGCGCACCGCCTGACTGGCCGCTGATTGGCTGACAGAGCTGGCCAACGCGCCTCGGGAGAAGCTTTGGTGGCGGACCACGTCACAGAAAATGCTGAGCGCCTCGACGTTCATGGAAGCGAACACCTTACCATATTGGACCACGCCGACGCGATATTTTCTAATGTTTCATACAATCAAATATAAGAGTTACTAATACACAAAAAGAGGCGGACCACCCCTCACGCGGGCTCAGACGCGCGGGGCAACGCTCGCTCCCCGGCGCGTGCACGCGCCCGCGGGCTTCAGATGTCAGGCGCGGCCGTCAGGCGCGCAGTGATGGTGCGGAGGGGTGTGGACCCCGTCGTGCGAGCCCTTACCCCGAATGGGGCCCCAGGGTCCGGCTCCCGTGTGAGCGACCAGCCAGCGTCCGCCGACACCGTCCGGAAGAACGTGTCCAGCGTGGGCCGCCACGCCTCCAACGTTCCAGCAGTGTTCGGGGCGCGCAGGCGATCATTGGCCACGCAGGTCAGTTCGTTCCCCGCAAACCGCACCGCGCCCCGCAGGGTGGAGTCCGTTTCGAGCAGACCTGCCGCGTGGGCCAAGGTACGGCCGAGCACGCGGAGTCGCTCCCCCAGCGTGCCCGCGAGGGGACGCGTTCGTGTGTACTGGAGCCCGAGTCGACCGTCCGTCCGGTCGAGTGAGTACTGGCCTTCGTGGGCCACCAGCAGCACGGATGGTCCGGTCGGCAGATGCGTGTAGTCGGCCACGTCGATGAGCAGTCCGTCGACCGCGTGGGTCTGGATCCATCGATGAAAAACCGGGATTACATCACGTGGGTCGAGGTGCGAGTCGTCCGCCAGGAAGACCGTGAGGGCGATCCGCTGCACGTCGTCGATGTCGGTCATAACGGGCGCCGGGACCTTCACGAAGGCCTCCCGTCCGCCGCGGCGGCGTGCACGGGCGGGGCCATCATGACAGGCTGCGCCGCGAGTCGGGCCTGACAGGCGTGGGTGGCCTCTACGAACAGCTGGGCTTCCTCGATGAGTTGCCGGGCGGTGTCGATCCCCACCACCGGTGTGCCGCGCGTATGACGCCGGAACAGATACTGAGCGAATTTCCCACCGGCGAACCGATCGAAGAAGATTTCCGTGTCGTAAAAACGGAGACGAAATTGCGTCACGACTTGTTCGGGGTCGTTCGAGATATCTATGTCCTGGGTCTTGATGAGTCCTCTGGCCGCCTGCAGCATGGCGCCGTAGGCCAGCGCGTCGGCGCGCTCGAAGTCCCCTGCTTCCAAGAACAGCTGCGCCTCGAAAATCTGGCTCTCGGCCCCGGCCAGGTCGAACTCGGTCAGCGAGACGACTTCACCCGCGCATTCGCCGATGCCCATATCGCCGATGCCAAACTCGCGTGGGTCGCCCCAGTCGCGGTAGTAGCTGGCGTCGAGGTCGTGGGCCGGCACGGCCATGAGGTCTTCGATCAACGAGCGAAGGGCTCGCTTGCCCACCCGCGTCGTGAAGGCGTAGAAGCTCTCGGCGCCCTCGCGTGCCTCGACATACCGGTCGGTGATCCGTCGCACCACGTCCGGGATGTTCTTCGACGGGACGGCGCCGATGGCCAGCCCGTAGGCGCCGCCGTTGTCCACCCACTTCCCGCCCAGCACCACCTGGAAATGCGGGACGACGTGCCCGCCGACATGCCGGCTGACTCCGTAGAAGCCCAGGTCACTGATGTGGTGCTGCCCACACGAATTGAAGCAGCCGCTGACTTTGATCCGAAGGCCCCGTACCGAGTGGTCCAGCGTCTCCATCTGGTCGGCCAGTCGCCGTTCGAGCTCCGCGGCGAGCCCGCGTGACGATGCGATCCCGAGCTTGCAGGTGTCGGTGCCGGGACACGCGGTGATGTCGGCTATCGATCCCGCCCCCGGCCGCGCCAGCCCTATCGCGTCGAGTTCGCGATGCAGGGCCGGCAAGTCCGACTCGCGGACCCAGCGAAGCACGATGTTCTGTTCGACGGTGGCCCGGACGGTGTCCCCGACGAAACGGCGGGCCACGTCCGCAAGCCGTCGAAGCTGATGGCTGCTCAGGTCGCCGAGTGGGAGGCTCACGGTCGCCACGACGTAGCCCGGTTGTCGCTGGCGATAGACATTGGTCCGCGCCCAGGCCTGGAAGCTGGCCGACCCCGTGTCTTCCGCCAGCGCCTGCCCCGTCTTCAAGGGGCGCTCGCCATACGCCGGGAGGTCGTCCAGATACCCGGCCCACCGGTCGTCTTTCGGCAGGGCCGCGCGTTCCTCCCGCACCAGGCGTCGGAATTCGTCGAGGCCGAGTTGCGCGACCAGGAACTTGACCCGGGCCCGCGCGCGGTTCTTCTTTTCCCCCAGTCGAGCGAAGACTCTCGACATGGCCTGCAGGGTCGGCAGGATCTCCTCTTCCGCCATGAACGGTTCGAACCGCTTGGCTTCGTGGGGCACGGCGCCCAGCCCGCCGCCGACATACACCTCGAAGCCCCGCTCGGTGACGCCGTCCGCCGTCCTGGTCACCCCGATGGCGCCGAAGTCGTGCATGTTGACGAGTCCGCAGGCGTGCTGCCGGCACCCCGAGAAGGCCACCTTGAATTTACGTCCGAAGTCCTGCGTGTCCGGGTGGCCGAGGAGAAAACGCATCGACGCCTGGGCATAGGGCGTGACGTCGAAGGCCTCGTCGCGACAGACGCCCGCGATCGGGCAGGCGGTGACGTTGCGCACGGTGTTGCCGCAGGCCTCGCGCGTGGTGATCCCCACCGCCGCGAGGCGTCGCATCAAGTCCGGCGTGTCGTCGATGTGCACATAGTGCAGCTGTACATCCTGCCGGGTCGTGATGTGCACGACGCGGTCGCTGTACTCCTCGGCGAGCTCGGCCAGGGTGCCCATCTGGTCGGTGGTGAGCCCGCCGAACGGAATCTTGATCCGCTGCATGCCGGGCGCGTCCCAGACCGTGTCTGGGCCCTTGGTCTGTCCGTTCGACGGGAAGGGGAGCGGTTTGACCCCCGTACCGTCGTTCCGCTGGCCGTTGTCGTACCGCTGACCATACGCCCCGCGTCGCAGACGCGTCTCGGCGAACACCTTGTCGTCGATCTTGCCCTGCCGTTTCAGGGCCATCTGGTTCTCGTAGGTGTCGATCTCGCGTCCGACGTCGTCGGGCACGCGCTCGCCCAGTACGTGTTTCCAGGTCATGGTCAGCCTTTCCCTTCGGCGGCAGGAGTGGACATGCCAACGTCGCTCAGCACGGTGTGCAGGTCGACGACCTTGCCGATCACGATCGTGCCTGGGTCTTCCGCGTCATCGGCGTTGGGCGTGTCGCCGAGGGTCCGCAGCGTCCCTATCCAGGTCCGTTCGCGCGAACTTGCGGCGGCGAAGACCACGGCCGCCGCGGTGTCTGCTGCCCACCCACGTTCCAGGAGACAGGTCGCGAGCTCCCGGCGGTGGGCCAGACCCATCAGAATGACGACTGTGGCCGAGCCGGGCTCGAGCGAACCCAGGATTGGCCGGTAACTGGCGTCGTGATGTCCGGAGACGACGACGAAGCCCGAGGCGAGGCCGCGATGGGTGAGCGGGATGCCGGCTCGGGCCGGTG
>CALBET010000690.1 GCA_937888665.1 uncultured Acidobacteriota bacterium | reverse complement strand
TCATCGCCGTCGTCAATGCCGTCATCATCGGTGTCGGCGTCGTAGGGGTCCGTCGTCAGCACCCGCGCCCAGTCGGGTTGGTAGGGTGGCGCCGGCACAAACGGCGCGTGGGTGGAGATGGTGGTGAAGAACACGAACGTCGGCTGCTCCCGGGATGGCTCGATTTCCAGGGCATCGACACGCGCCAGGGCGTATTGGTCGTTGATGTCCCACCAGCCGAACTGCGGGCCTCGATAGCCGAGCCGCTCGTGGTCGTAGATCTCCTCGAATCCGTAGAACGCCCCCTCCGGCCACGCCACCAGCATGCCGGGCATGATGGCGACGGTTCGATAGCCCTCCCGTCCGAAGAGCTTGACCATGGTGTCTCGCTCCTGCGCCATGAGCCGGACGTTGGTCGCCGGGTCGCGGATCTCGGTGCCGGACAACAGGCTGACATGCGCGAGCCACGACTCGCCACCAAACGTGGTGGACTCAACAAACGCGGATGCCACGAAACGACCGGTCTCGGCGATGTCCGCGTCCAGCCGCGCCATGACCGGCGCCAGCGGCTCCGCCATCTCCGGGCGGCGCCAGGCCACGGCGCCATACGACTCGAGGAAGATCACGAACACATCGGCACCACCCAGACGGGACAGATTGGACCGGAGTACCGGCGGCGGGCAGAGGTCGCGGACGCCGGCGCCACTCAGTTCGTAACCGAACTCGCCCAGTTCGCGGGCGTAGGCGGCAGCCACCGGGCTCGCCACCCGGACGCCGACCGGTAGAGGCGCCCCCAGCGCCTGCGCCAGCCCCATCACGAGCACCGCCGCCGCCAGCGCGCCCAGCACCAGCTGTGCCCGATGCCCGCGGGTGCCGGCGGCGACCGCCCCCAGCGCCCAGCGCGCCCCGAGATACAGCGAGACGAGCCCGACCAGCACACCACCGATGACGCCGACCTTGAGCCACGGGTCCGCGACCGTCGCGAACATGGCGCCCACGCTCGGCACATGCTGCAGGTCCCAATAGAGGCTGACGTTTCGACCATACAGTGACGTGACGGTCACCTCGGCGTAGCGACCGATGACCAGCACACCCCACAGCACCGCCAGCCACCGCAGGGCGACCGGTGATGGCCCGTTCCACAATCGGCGCGCGGCCAGCAGGGCGAGCACCAGTACCGCCGTGTCGAGCGAGAGGTCGGCGGTGGGCCTGATATTGAGGGTGGGCCAGATGTTCGAAAACGTCAGCGAGAGGTTCAGCAACAGGAGCGCGAAGACGAGCGCCGCCAGGCGGGCGTACGACAGCGGACGACGCGGTCCTGGTTCCGTCACGCCCTCGTTCCCGTCACTCGTCACGATTGCACGCTACCGATGGAGGCTGAACGGCAACCGTGCGGCACCGAGCGCCAGGGCGGCCAGGCTCCCCACCACCGGCGGTCCATACCCGTTCGTGAGGTAGGTCACCTGAAACAGGATGCCGCTGGCGAAATGAAAATTCAGCACCATGAGCAGTGCGACGGCGGCGGCCAGTCTCGCCCGGAACCCGAGGATGAGGGCGGCGCCAGTCAGCAGTTCGGCAATCGGCACCACGCGCGCGAACAGCGGCACCCCTGGAATGGCAACGGTGTCGAGATACCAGACACTCAGCGCCGGCGCCGACTCGCGCCATCCCCAGAGCTCGTCAGACAGCGGACCGCTGTCGAACAACCAGCCGGCCTTCCCCAGACCCATCAGCACCAGAAAGCCGCCCATCACGACCGAGAGGAGGCGGAGGCTGCCCGCGGCTGAACCTTGCATACCGGCATTGTAGTGGCTCCGGTCCACGATGCCGCCATTGGGTGCCGGCTGAATGGGTGGCACGCCGACCCATGCGGAGACCGTTCAGGATACGATCAGTCGACATGAGCCAGTTTCGTCGAGCGGTCGGCCTGCTCCGCTCACTGGCCGTCTACCACGCCATCCCCTTCAGACAACGTCGGCTCCGGCGCCTGTATGCGGCGTTCGTCGAGCGCGGCGACCTCGCGTTCGACCTGGGCGCCCATGTCGGGAATCGCACAAGAGCCATGGGCGCGCTCGGCTGCCGTGTGGTCGCCCTCGAGCCGCAGCCCCACATCGCACGGCTGCTGCGCGTGTTGTTCGCCCGACAGCCAGACATCGAAGTTGTCGAAGCCGCGGTCGGCGAACACGGCGGACGCGCCGCGTTGTCGGTCAGTGACCGGACGCCCACGATGGCGACGCTGACCGCCGCATGGCGTGACGACCGGGTGCGCGACCCGGTCTTTGCCGGCGTCCAGTGGAACAGACAGGTCGACGTCGACACCACCACACTCGACGACCTGATTGCACGCTTCGGCGTCCCGGTCTTCGTCAAGATCGACGTCGAAGGAGGTGAACCGGGGGTGCTGGCCGGGCTCACACACCCGATTCGCTCGCTGTCGTTCGAGTATCTCCCAGACGCGCTCGACTACACGGACGCCTGCCTCACCCGTCTGCGCTTGTTGGGGCCCTACCGCTTCAACTGGTCCCCCGGGGAATCGTACCGGTTGATGTCCCAGAACTGGCTGTCCGGCGACGCGTTGCTGA
>CALBET010000689.1 GCA_937888665.1 uncultured Acidobacteriota bacterium | reverse complement strand
AACGGGGTACACCCGCACCCCGGGGAGCGCCAGCCCGTTCAGTTCCCGCGCCAGGCGTGCGCCATCGACCCACGGCGCCCCGATCTGCTCGAACGGGGTGTCGGTGCCGCGCCCCACCGACAGGTTCGCCCCCTCGATGGCCCCGATACCTGGGTAGAGCAGCGCCTGATACAAATTTCGCATATTCGGTGACGGGTCCGTCCACGGCAGGCCGGTCTCGTCGAACCAGGTTGCCCGACGCCACCCCCGAACTGACACCACCTCCAGATCGGCCTCGATGCCCCGTTCCGTGTTGAAGAGCCGCGCCAGCTCCCCGAGCGTGAGCCCGTGACGGACGGGCGCCGGAAAGTACCCGGTGAAGCCGAGCCGTGATTCCTCGAGCGCCGGACCCTCGACGGCTCCGCCGACCGGATTTGGCCGATCGAGCACCACCACGCGCACGCCTGCCGCCGACGCCGCTTCCAGCATGTAGGCCATCGTCGTGGCGTAGGTGTAGAACCGAGCGCCGACGTCCTGGAGGTCGATCACTATCGTGTCCAGACCCTGCAAGGTCTCCGCCGAGGGACGCCGTGTGTCTCCGTACAGCGAGTAAATGGGCAGCCCCGTGCGCAGGTCTCGGTCCGATGACACCGGACCATCCTGCAGCCCCCGGAGCCCGTGCTCGGGGCTGAAGAGCGCGACAAGCTCCACCGATGCCTCCTCGTTCAGCAGGTCGATGGTGGTCGCCCCGTCGCGCGCGCGCCCGGTCTGGTTCGTGACGAGGCCGACTCGTGAGCCGGACAGCCGGCTGAAGCCCTCCTCTCGCAGCACGTCGATACCGGTCCGCACGGGCCGATCGGCGGCGTTTACCGCCGCGGCGTCGTCCACAAGCGACGCGGCCACGACGGTGGCGACCTGCCCGCGCAACGCCGTCACATTGCCCTCACCAGAGGGATGCAGTCGGCTGGAAAGAAACACGACGAAGGTGTCTGATCCTGGATCGAGCCACAGGGATGTGCCCGTAAAGCCGGTGTGTCCATAGGACCCAACCGGAAACAGGTCGCCGCGGTTGGACGAGAACCGCGAGTCGATGTCCCAGCCGAGGCCGCGGCGATCGGGCAGGTGGCTTGGGGTCGAGACCTCGGTCATCCGCGCGATGGTACGAGGCGCGAGCACCCGCACTCCCTCGAGCATGCCGCCACGTAGCAGCATCAGGCTGAAGCGAGCCAGATCGCGAGCCGTGCTGAACAGACCAGCGTGACCGGCCACGCCACCCATGCGCCGGGCGGTTGGGTCGTGCACCTGGCCGCGCAACATGTGGGCCCCGGGCCCACCACAGGGCCACCCCAGGGGCGTGCAGGCCTCCGTGGGCGCAATCCGAGAGACGAGCGCGGTAGGCGGCATGAACAGGGTGTCGCGCATGCCGAGCGGCTCGAAGATGCGCTCGTGGGAGAAACGGTCAACAGTCTGGCCGGTGACACGTCGCACAATTTCGGCCAGCAGTATGAAGTTCAGGTCGCTGTAGATGAACCGTTCCCCAGGCGCCGCCTCCGGTATCTCGTTGGCCGTACGGGCGATGGCAGCAGCCGCCCCCTGGAACTCCTCCTCCAGCGGAAGATCCGGCCGCAGCCCAG
>CALBET010000688.1 GCA_937888665.1 uncultured Acidobacteriota bacterium | reverse complement strand
GGGAATCGCTCCTGATACGCCCCGCGGAAATACGCCCGTTCTTGCTCAGGGGTGGCATCCTCTCCACGTGAGACATAGCCGTAGAGCTGGGTCGGTCCGATGATGGCGACCTGCTCACCGTAGGTTTCATGGAGTTGCTCGAGCGCCGGGAGTTGCCGCTTGCAGTCCGGGCACCAGTGCGCCCAGAAGAAGGCAATGACCACCTTCCCCTTCAGGCTGTCGGCCGACGGGAGCGGCGGCCCCAGGTGGTCTTCAACATCGAGCGCCGGAAAGGGCCGGCCCTCAAGGCCCAGAAGCAACGCGTTCTTCTGGATGCGTGTTTCGATGGTGGTGCCGCGGTAGCGTTCACGTTCGTCGCTCAGGAACTGGACCGCGCCGGGCCGGTCGCCCCGGGCGTTCCTCGCCTGGCCCAGCACCTCGATGCCAGCGCCCAGCGCCAGTGGCAGCTGCGCGTCCGCGTCGAGGTCCCTAGCCGAGAGCAATGCGACGCTGCCGTCTCTGGCCTCGTTCGCGTACTGCTCCGCCACGTCCCACCGCTCCGCGAAGCTGGCGCCTCGTCCCAACCAGGACGCGGCGAGCAGCCAGTCTGGTGACGCCGTGTCGTGGCGCGGCCGTTCCAGTTCGATCAGCGCCCGCGCCTCGTCCACCTGTTCGGCCCAGGCCATATCACGCAACTGGCCGACCAGCTCCGCGATGTCGCTCGGAGCACTCGGCGGCGCGCCTGCGGCCACCACGTCGGGCGCCGCGACCGCTGCCGTGTCCGCCGGCGCCGGTACGCACGCGGCGCCAAGCGCCACACCCGCCGCCAACGCGATCCCCGCGAATGTTCTTGTCACCATGCGACGTCTCTCCAGTGCTTAGCAACACACCGTGCCATCCCCACTGAATGAGACGCGTGGCCGTCTCGTCCAGATCCCGGCGGACCCCGTCCCCTGCGCCACGCAGGACGGACGAGCACCCGCGCCAGCAGCGGGTTGGGCTCCTCCGCTACGGTGCCAACGTCACCCGCTGCACACGCCAGTTGGTCATCTCGCCAATCAACAGTTCGTTCGCGGTGCGGCAGTCGATCGAATTGGCCAGGCCGAACTCCTTCGGCAGCTTGCCGGCGGTTCCGAACTTGCCCACGACTCGACCGTCGAGCTGGACTTTGTAGATCGCCGCGTCCTCCATGCCATCAGCGTCGCCGGCATGCGCTACGTAGAGGTACTGCGTCGGTCCGGGTGAGATGCAGAGCGCCATCGGTGTGCCGACATTCCCGAACTCGGACTTGAACCCGCCCTCGGCATCAAATACCTGGATCCGCTTGTTGCCCATGTCCGCCGCATAGACGTTGCCCCGGCTGTCGATCGCCAAGCCCTTCACGCCGTTGAACTGGCCCGGCCCCGAACCGGTCGAGCCCCAGTGGGTGATGAAACGTCCGTCCGGGTCGAACTTCGCGATTCGGCTGTTCGCGCCAATCCCGTCCGCCACGTAAATGTTCCCGGCGCCGTCCCACGCCACATCGGTCGGTCCTCTGAAGCTGGAGCCGGGCGTGCCGGTGCCGGGGGGAGGCGCGCTCGCACCACCACGCCCACCGCCGCCGCGACCGCCAGCCTGAGGCTCTCGTGGCCGCACCCCCATCGTCTCAGGCTTTCGGCCCAGAACGAGCGCCACGCGGCCATCCGGATCGAACTTGACCACCTGATTGGCGCCGGCATCGATCGTCCAGACGTTGTCTTCGGGGTCGACCCGCAGACCGATCGCCGCGTTGAAGCCGTAGACATCCTGCCCAAGCTCCTGCACGAACGTACCGTTCCGGTCGAACTCGAGCAGCCGGGAGCCGCCCCGGTAAAACGTGCGATTGTCGCCCAGCGTCGCGTAGGGATGGCCGGTCCGCGTGTATACGAAGATGTGGCCGCGCGAATTCGCCCCGACGCCAGCCACTTCGCCCACGTAGATATCTGGGGGCGTCTTGAGGAGATCGGCGTTGGTCTCGAAGGCGATCTGCGGAACCGGCTGCGCGGAAGCCGAGGCGCCTACCGCCAGCATCGCCAACGTCGCAAATAACGTCCGTTTGCGTGTCATGTCAGTCACCTAGTTCCCATTCGACGTCATGGCCTCGGGGTGCAGGATGATCTTCTGCGACCGCCAGTTGTTGATCTCGGCCGTGAAGATGACATTCGGGTCGCGGCAATCCATCTGGTGAATCGTCGCGAACTCGCCGAGCGCCTTGCCGCCGCGCCCGAATTTGCCGACGATGGTGCCGTCCAACTCCATCTTGTAGACCTCGCCGGTCACGTCCACGGTATCGGCCGGTGCGCTGTCCGGCCAGGAATTGGACGCATACAGATACTGCTTCCCGGGGTCTTCCGGCCCGGGCCCGCCCGACACGCACACGGCCCAGGGCGCGCCGGTCTCGGGATAATTCGCCTTCC
>CALBET010000687.1 GCA_937888665.1 uncultured Acidobacteriota bacterium | reverse complement strand
TGCGCGACCGCCTTGATGCGCCGGCCATTCACGGTGATATCAACCAGGGCCGGCGGCGTGGGGATGTCGTAGTCCCAGATCCCGTGATGCACGAACTGGAAGTGCCAGACCCGCTCACCGGTCTTTGCGTCGAGGCAGACGAGGCTCTCCGCGAACAGGTTGTCCCCTGGGCGGTGCCCGCCGTATAAGTCGTTCGTCGGCGTCTCCACCGGCAGGTAAATGTAGCCGAGCTCGGCATCGGCCGACATCGGCGCCCACACGCCGGTGTTCCCCGTATACCGCCAGGAGTCGTTTTCCCAGGTGTCGTGACCGAATTCGCCGGGTTGGGGGATGGTGTGGAAAATCCACAGCCGTTCACCGGTCCGCACGTCGAACCCCCGGACGAAGCCGGCCGTGAACTCCGGTGAGGGCGCGGTGGCTTGCAGCGCCGCCCCGACGACGATCACGTCGCCAATGACCGTGGCCGGCGAATTCAGTCCGATCTGACCGTCTTCGGGTCGCGGGCGGTCCAATCCGTCGTAGAGATCCACGACGCCTTGCTGGCCGAACGTGGAAATCGGCTGCCCTGTCGTCGCATTCAACGCCACGAGGTGATACCCCTTCGTGACGTGGATGACCCGCGCATCGTCTCCGCCGTCCGTCCAGTAGGCCACGCCTCGTCCAGAGCTCGCCCGCACCGGCGCGACGTCGCCCCGCGTGCCCTCGTCATACCGATACATCCACAGCGTTTCGCCCGTGGCGCCATCGATGGCGACCACGTTGCGGCGCCAGCCGGCCGTGGTGTAGAGCACGCCGCCGATCATCAGCGGCGTTGCCTGGTAGTTGAAATCCGGCCGCGGCCCGAAATTGTCTGTCCTCCACCGCCACGCGATCTCGAGGTCGGCAACGTTGTCTGCCGTGATCTGATCCAGCGGCGAGTACTTGGTGCTGCCAAGATCGCCGCCGTAATGCCGCCACTCGCCCCCTTGGGCGCCGGATTGTGCCGAGGCCGGCAACCCCGTCGACAACACCAGGGCGACCCCAATCAGCAGGCGTCCGACGACTCGACCACTCGCGATGGCCATGCTCCGCTCCTGTCAGCTAAACGATAGAACCTCGACTTGGGTCGCAGCATACACCCGGATCCGGATCGGTCGGACGGTGATTCGCGATGAGCGCCGCGTCCCGCAACCTCTATATAGAGACACATGAACTGCTCGGCTGCGCAGTTGCACCAGGTTGGCCCGCTCGGCCCGTGCGATGCGGGCGTGATCGTGGACGTCTTCCTTGCGCGTGTGTTCGACCTGCGCCGGGATCTCCGCCGCCAGTTGGGTGGTATCCACGGCCTCGGCGCCAATCTTGAAACTGGATGTACCCAAAACCTGTCATCCTCCGCGTCCCCTCGCGATGAAGTCTCTGAGGGGTGGTCGCGACGAGTTGGGTGTTCCGAAACCCAGGGTTCTGGGACGCCTCCCTGTTCTCGCCAGGCAGTCCGCGAGGCCCGGTAAGTCCCCTGGGTCCCAGGACGCCCCGCACGACCGAGCCCTGGTTAACGGTTGAAGAGCGACCCGAGTCAGTCTCCGACCATGCAAGCCGCGGCGACACCGCAGGGCGTGATCCTGGGCACGGCGGCCTACATGAGTCCCGAGCAGGCCAGGCGGTGCTGCCGGGCGAGTGGACGGGCGCCTCGAGCCGGGCAGGCGCAGGCCACTGGTGCGTGCTTCGGCGTTGGGAGGGCGGCCCATTCAGGGCCGCGGCCGAAACACAGTCACGTACGCGTCGACCGTCAGCTCAAGGCGCGACAGCGATTCGACGCGCGCCCGCGTCTCGCGACTGATGTTCCAGTAGTACGGCGTCATGGCCAGCAGATTCATGATCTGCACCGGCGAGTCGACGATGATGGCGTCGCGGACACGCGTGGAGCCGGACGGCTCGAACAACGCGTCGCCGGCCATCAGCGCCGGCGCGGGCGCATGCGGCTGCACGGTCGTGTAGAGAATCGCGCGCAGGGCATCGAGATGATCGGGGCCCGGCGTCACCGTCACCAGCGCGCCCACGTCTCGAACGATCCGGCGCACGTCCGTCGCGTCGATCGGCGCGAACATGCTGAGGACGACGTCGAGCGAGCGCGGCAGGAACGGGCTGCGATGCAGACTCGCGACGACCCAGGAGATCTCGCGGTTGTACGACGTTGCCATCCTGACGCCGGGACGTGAGATGTCCACGCCGTAACAGACAGGCGCGGACGATATCGCGTCGTCGAGCGCGCGCTTCAGCCGCGCCGTGAAGAATCCTTCCCCACAGCCGAGATCGGCGACGTGGGCGACATCAGCCCGGCCGCGCAGGACGTCGACCACCGCGGCGCTGGCCGCGGCGGCCATCCGATCGTAGAAACCCGCCTGCAGAAACGCGCGGCGGCTCCGCAGCATGGCGGC
>CALBET010000686.1 GCA_937888665.1 uncultured Acidobacteriota bacterium | reverse complement strand
CTGTTCGCGGTTCGCCGCGGTGACATCGCCACGACCCGGTTGCTGCTTGAGGCGGGCGCCCCGGTGAGCGAGACCGCGCCGGACGGCACCAGTGTCCTGGTGCTCGCCATCCTCAACGCCCACTACGAGCTCGCCGCGCAGTTGCTCGCCGGCGGCGCCGACCCGAACGTCGAGGACGCTCGCGGCTCGGCCCTGCATGTGCTCGCCTGGGTGCGGCGGCCGGGCACCCCCTCCACCACGAACGTGATGCCTCGCGTCCCGACCGGCACGCTCGACAGCCTGACGCTGGCCGAACGTCTGCTCCAGGCCGGCGCCGACCCCGACGCCCGCATCACCTGGGAAGAGCCGCCGTTCAACAAGGTGTCGGGGCGGGTCCGCGTCCCGCGTGACGTCTCTGTGGCGCCGACGTATCTGAGCTGGGTGGGCGCGACGCCGTTCTTCGTGGCAGCCAAGAACGCGGACGTGCCGCTCATGCGGCTGCTGGTCGAGCATGGCGCCGACCCGGTGCTGGCCACCCCACAGAACATCACGCCGCTCATGGCGGCGGCCGGCCTCGGCTACTGGCTCGCCGAGTCGCCCGGTACCGAGGCGGAGGCGCTCGCCGCGGTCAAGCTGGCGGTGGAGTTCGGCGCGAACGTCAACGCGGCGACCGACTTCGAGGCGGCACCGCTGGGCGACCTGCGCTGGGGCGGGAGCACGGCGCTGCACGGCGCCGTCATCCGCGACGCCCCGTCGATCGTCCGCTACCTGGTCGAGCAGGGGGCGCGGCTGGACGTACGGAACTCACAGGGCGGGACGCCGCTCGACATGACGCGCGGCGTCTTCGTCGCGAACACCCAGAAGACCTACGGCGAGGTTGGTCGCCTGCTCGAGACGCTGGGCGCCGCCGCGTCGGCCGTGGGACGCTGACGGGACAGTCAGGGTACGCGAAGACAGCGGGACTTCACCACGGGCTGCTAGGCCTCGCCATCGACGACCACCACGAGGAGCGCGACCGGCTCAGCCCCCTCGTTGCGCCACGAGTGGTCGGTCCCGCGCTCGACGACGAGATCACCGGCCGTGAGCCGGACCTCCTCGACATCCACCAGGAAGACGACCTCACCGGTGAGCAGCAGGCAGTAGGCGACGCCGCCCGTCTGGTGGAACCCGACCCGGTTCTCCAGTGACGGCATCGGATCGGTCGACGGAGGAAGCATCGCGATGAAGCAGCGGCTCCCGCCCGTGGCCCGCGCGATGACCGCCAGCTCACCGGCCGGGCCGGCCCCGAGCGGCTGGTCGGGGCTCGTCCGCCAGAGATCGTTGATGCCGACCGTCTCGTCGCCGGCGATGAACGACTTCCCGACGCGGTTGCGCCCGGTGGTCACCCGGCGCATCCGGCCGCGCGTCACCACGCCCTGAACGCCGGCGTCGGCCCCGGACTGCGTCAGCGCGGCGGCGGCGGGCGCCTCCACGGTCAGCAGGCCGGCGGCGACCGCCGCCCCGCCGAGCACCGAGCGCTCGAGCATGGCGCGACGCCCGAGGGTGTCACTTCGAGTCTTGCGTGCAGTGCTGGACATCCGTCTTCTCCTTGTCACGTGCGGGTGGCCTGTCAGCGACCGCGCGCCCCGGGCGGCGTTGTTTGCACGGTGCGTATGTGGCCAGCAGGGTCCCTACCCTCGGGCCCCTGACCAGTTGTTCCTTAGTTCTTCCTACCGCCCCGCCGACGGCCGCTACTGCCACCGCTGGTATCTCGACCGCTGTTTCGTCGGGGGCGTCCCGCGGGCCGGGACCGCTGGACGCCGGCAATCAGGCGGTCGTACTTGCCCATGATGACGTCCCATCGATAGTTGGTGCGGACGTAGTCGCGGCCGTTCCGGCCGAGGGCCGCGCGCAGGTGAGCATCCTGGATGAGCAGGCGGAGACACTCGCGGAACTCGTCGCGGTCCGCGTAGTACAGTCCCCCGTTGCTGCGCTGGCAGTGGTCCATGACGACTTCGCTGCGGGCGTTGGCCAACACCGGGGTTCCGATCGAGAACGACTCGAGGGCGAGCAGCGACAGGCTCTCGAACGGTGAGGGCACGACGACGACAGTCGCGGCTTCGAGGGCTTCGAATCGCTCGGTCTCCGACAGCAGGCCGGCGAACCGGATGTGCGGCGCGTCCGGAATGGGCATCAATTTGAGGCCCATCAGCACGAGAGAGGCATCGCCCTCCGACTCGGCGTAGGTGTTGAAATAGTCGATCAGCTCTTCGCAGCCCTTCCCCGGGTCGATTCGACCGCCGTAGAGCACGAGGGGTCCATAGAGGCGATGCCGCCGGCGGAAAACGGCGCCGCGTGACGACAGCCGCGAACCGAACTCGCCGTTGCCGTTGCCGTTGGTATCGGTCGCCCCCAACTCATCGTCGTCACCGCTCGGTTCATCCGTCTGAGCCGCGGTTGTCACATCGTGACGTTGAGACTGGGGCAGTTCGACCCCGCACCCCACGGTCTCCTCGACCTTTGCGCTGCACGCAAACAGCTGCTTGAGAAAACCCCGTTCCACGGTGGTGTTGAAGGCGATGCCGGCCGGGGCAGAGAACACGTCGCGATATATGTTCAGGCGGATCGCCGGCTCATCATGCGCGGTTGGCACGAGAATGCTGCGCGCCGGGTCGACCTTCAAGCCCAGCACCGTGGGCGCATACAGATACGTGAAGAAGATCAGCGCGTCGTACTTCTGGTGGTGCTGTTCGAGATACGACTGCAACGCGGGGCACCACGGCCCCTGGCGCTTCAGCCATTCCACTTCGTCAGCGGGCGAGTGGTCGTTGTTGAAAATCCAGCCGGAGTACTCGTTGAACGAGGCCAGGTCCCGAGTGTGTTCGTTCGCGAACCGCCGGACGGTGACGCCGCGAATCCGGTCTTCGCCCTCGGGGTACTCGTTCTTCCAGGTGATGTAGTCGCGTGCACAGGTGGTGAGTACCTCCACCTGGTGTCGGCTGGCGAGCCTCTCCGCGACCAACCGGCAGTGATATTCTGAGCCGCCGAGTATCTCCCCGCCGTATCGTTGGATAACGAAAGCGATTTTCACGGGTGTCCTAGTGCCTGCTGTGTGCCGTGGTTCTCAATCAAGGGCATGTTCGGGGCCGTGTCAGGCGGCGAATCGAGCCACCAGCTGGTCCAGGTGCGCCTCGAATCGCGCGTCGGTGAAGTCGCGCATCCGGCGTCGCTGGCCTTCGAGCACGCCCTCGCGCAGGTCGTCATCGTACACCAGGAGACCCAGCATCTCCGCCGCGTACTCCAGGTCTTTGGGCGAAAAGGTGACCCCGGCGCCCCCCAGCGTCTCCGGAACGGCGGTGGAGGCGTATGCCAGCACCGGAACGTCAGTCGCCATCGCTTCGACGAGCGGCACACAGAATCCCTCGTGTTCGCTGAGTGACACATAGGCGCTCGCCGTTCGGTAGAACGCGGCGAGGTCGGCGTCCGGGACGGACCCGACGAACCAGAATCGTTCACTGGTCATCTGATACTGCGACATCAGGGCCCGGATCGTGGCGTAATAGCGTGGACAGACGTCCTCCCGTCCCACGAAGATGAATCGGTGGAAGGCATCGACGTACCGCTTGTAGTGCTCGGCCAGCCGAAGAATGTCCTCGATTTTCTTGTTCGGCGCCATCCGCCCGACGAACAGGATATTGGTCAGTCCGTCGCGAAGGACGCGCTCGAGCGCCGGTCGCCTCGGCGCCTCGGTCAACCGGGCGGTGTCGACGGCAATCGGGAACACCCCGGTCTCGCTGAAGCCGAGGGTCTCCAGCTCGCTCCGGTTGTACTCGGAGTCGCCGAGAGCCAGGTCGACACGACCGACCAGCGCGGCCAGTTCTTGACGTCCGCGGGTGACGAGCGCGGCGGTACCGGCGTCGTACCCGGCGAAAAAATGTGCCGGTGTGATGTTGTGATACTGGATGACACGCCCGCTGGGCATCGCCGCCAGCGCCTCGCTCATGGGCGAGGCGATCGCGAAGTGAAGGATGGTCAGGTCACCTTCGCGCGCCGCCGGATCGGCGAAGGCGCCGATGTCTCCCGCCAGGTCGTCATCGATCGTCAGCGCATAGATCTGCGACTCGTGACCGCGCGCGCGGAGTAACCCGCGGACCCGACGGGCACTATCTCCTACTGCGTCACCACGGTGGGCAGCCGGGAGCCACTGGTTGATGACCATCTAGAGATTTTCGCCCCGTTCGCCGGGGGCGAACGGGAGGGCTTTGTAGGCCGACGGCCGATACAGACGCAGCTCCTCCAATCGTTCCCATTCGGCGAACCGTGGCCAGAAGTCCCGGCGGACGTCGACCGGCTCGCACCGTGGCGACCGTCGCACCTGGTCGACCGTCTCGAGGAGCACGCCGCTGAAATCCTGCGCGAGTAGCCGATCCAAGGCGGCGTCCTGACCACGCACAATCTCCTCTTCTAGCGCCGGGTTCGCCAGGATGGTGTCCATGATGGAGGCGACGTGTCTCGGATCTTTCCGTTCATAAAGTACCCCGGCGCCGTCCATCGTGGCGGGCACCGCGGTGGCCGCATAGGCGACGACGGGGATGCGTTTGTAGAACGCCTCCACCAGCGGCACGCAGAAGCCCTCGTGCTCGCTGGCCGAGAGGAACAGGTCGGCCACGTCGTAGCACGCCGACAGGGCTGCGTTCGAGACATGACCCAGGATGTGTACATCCGGCACGCGGAGCGTCGCGATCAGGTGGTGAAGCGAGGTCAGATACGATTCGAAGCCGCCGTATGACCCCACCAGCAGCAGCCTGGCTCTGGGTTGATGCTTGACGCGATACGCGTGATAAAAGCGGATGACGTCGTCAATCCGCTTGTTCGGGATAATGCGACCGACGAACAAGATATTGGGGCGCTCGTCGTCGAACTCGCTGATCAGGGTGTGGTCGGGGGGCTCGTCAAGGTGCGTGAAACTCGGTACCACGGGGAGTACGCCGGTGCGCGGGAACCCAAACTGCTCCAGTTCCTGGCGATTGAACTCCGAATCGCCCAGTGCCAGGTCGCACCGGTTGACATACGCGCGCAGCTCCCGCCGGCCGCTGTAGCACTGCCGCACGAGGTCCTTGTGCACGCCGACGAAATATTCGGGCGGCGTAATGTTGTGATAGACGAGCACCATGCGGTCCGGCAGCGCGTAGGCGATGCGTGACGCACGCGACCCGATTGAGAAGTGGTGAATCAGGATGTTGTCGGGATGCGAGGCGTCGACCAGGTCGCGATAGTCGCGCGTCAGTGGCTCCAGACGGGGCTCGGCCGTCTCCACAAATATCTCGGATTCGTAGCCGGCCGCGCGCAACGCGGCCTGGATGCCGAGCACCTCGTTGCCGATGGCGTCGCCGTAGCCCAGCGTCGCCAGTACCTGGTGCACCGCCGGACGTCGTGATGGGGTGTCGCCGCTCATGAGGCGCTCGCTCCCGGGGTGCCCATCACCGAGGCCGGTCCGGTGGGCAACTGGTCGACCACGTCGCGTGCGGGCGGCAGGTCGCGACGTCGGCGCCCGAGCCAGCCGGGCAGCGGCTCGGGGTCTCCGGCGCCGCTCCGATCCTCACGCTCCAGTCGGTCCAGCATGCTCAGGTACTTCCGCTCGATCACCGGCCACGTGTAGTGGGTGTTGAAGTAGCTGCGCCCATTGGCGCCGAGGGCGTGACGCAGCGCGCTGTGGGACAAGATGGTGTGAAGTGTCTCGGCGAACTCTTCGTAGCTCCCGTAGTACAGTCCGGCGTTGCTACGAACACACTGGCCCGCGAGGACGTCGCACTGCCCATTCGCCAGCACCGGGCGCCCCAGCGCCCACGCCTCGAGCGTCACCATCGACAGACTCTCGTAGTACGACGGCATGACCAGCAGGTCCGCTGCCGCCATCGCGTCGAACTTCTCCTGATCGCTCACGAACCCCAGGTGGCGAATCTGCGGGTGCTCCGGAATCGGCATCACGGCGTTGCCAATGAGCACCAGCGTGAGCTCGGGTGCCATCCGCGCGTAGTGCCGGAAGTACTCGAACAGCTCACGACACCCTTTGTTCTCGTCGATGCGCCCCACATAGACGATGGTGGGCCCCGCGATGCCGGTTGCCTGCCGGAAACGCTGCGGTTGCGGGTCACTGGGCACTTCCGAGCCGATGCCGACGACGACACCGGGCA
>CALBET010000685.1 GCA_937888665.1 uncultured Acidobacteriota bacterium | reverse complement strand
TAGGTCACCCCGCGCACCTTGTTACTGATCTCCATCTCGTCGCCTCCGTCGGACCGTGTCTCGTGGATGAGCGTGCCGGGCACGTCCGCGCTGCTCGACGCCACGAGCACGGGGACCTTGTACCAGGCGGCCAGTTCGATCGAGCGAGGGTGCATCTTCGCCCCGTAGGTCGCCAGTTCAAGCATCTCTTCGTACCCGATCTCCGCGAGCTTCTTCGCGTTGGGTACCACGCGGGGGTCGGCGGTGTAGATACCGTCGACGTCCGTGTAGATCTCGCAGCGGTCGGCCTTGAGGGCGACCGCCAGCGCGACCGCGGTCGTATCGGAGCCACCTCGCCCGAGCGTGGTGATGTCCATCTCGTCGTTGATGCCCTGGAACCCGGCGACGATGACGACCGTGCCCGCGTCCAGTTCCTGTCGGACGCGAGCGGGGTCGAGGTGCACGATGGACGCGCGGCCGTGCGCCGTGTCGGTACGTATCCCGGCCTGGGCGCCGCCCATGCTGATCGACGGTATGCCGATCTCTCGGAGCGCCATCGCCATGAGGGTCGACGATACGATTTCGCCCGTGGACAACAGCAGGTCCAGCTCGCGTGGCTCCGGAGCGGAGCTCAGGGAATCGGCCAGCGCAATCAGCACGTCGGTGGTTTTGCCCATCGCCGAGACGACGACGGCAATTTCGTTCCCCGCGTCGCGCGAACGAGCGACGCGTTGCGCCACCGTTTTGATCTTGTCGGCGTCGCCAAGTGACGTGCCGCCGTATTTTTGGACGAGGACCGCCACGTACCTGACCTCCGCACTACCAGATGTCCGCCGGGATGCGCTCGAGGAACCGCGCACGCGCCCCGCCGCCGCGAGGATGGGGAACGTTCCCTGCAGACTAGAGGTACCGGTCGCATCGACCATCTCCTGGTCGACGCGGTTACTGATACATCCAATTGTGTTCCGATTCGTGCTCCGACGCCGAACGCCGTCACCTGCAGCGGTGTTTCAAGGTGGAGAGGTCCGATAAGATCACGGCGGACGACACCAAGCCGATGGCTTCGCGCCGCGTCTTCTCGAAGGTGGCCTGTCGCCCCACAGGGTGCCCGGCTTGCTGGCGTGCCCGCACGGGTCTATTCTTGGGGCTCGCCTAGAGAATGGTTTGTGAATCGACCCGGCTCGCCCCGGGTTACCGAAAGTGAGATCAGTATGAGCCTTCGAACATGGTCGCGTCTCGTTCTTGCTCTGAGTGTCGTGTCGTTATCCGTCGTGAGCGCGATGGTGGCGGCTGAGCGGTCGGCGTCGGCGATGGCGACGGCGGCAGACCGATTCCTCGAGAGCTTGAGGCCCGACCAACGGGCGCAGGCGGCGTTCGAGTTTCAGTCCAACGAGCGGACGAATTGGCACTTCATTCCGACGGAGATGTTTCCCCGGAATGGGTTGACCCTCAAAGCGATGACCGACGTGCAGCGAGCCCGCGCGCATGACCTCCTCAGTGCCGGACTCAGCCAGCAGGGATACCTGACGGCCACGTCCATCATGGACCTCGAGACGGTGTTGCGGGCCCTCGAGCCCAACGGCCGGCTTGTCCGTGACCCGGAGACGTACCTGTTCTCGGTCTTCGGCACACCAGCTCCTAGGGGCGCCTGGGGCTGGCGCATCGAAGGGCATCACATGTCCATGCACTTCACAATTGTCGACGGGACGGCGGTGGCCGGCTCGCCCTACTTCTTCGGGTCCAACCCGGCTCAGGTTCGGACCGGGCCCAAGTCCGGCCTGAGGGTCCTGCGCGAGCGTGAGGACGCCGCCCGGGCGCTGGTGATGGCGCTCGACGGGTCACAGCGCACCGCGGCGATCCTGGAAGATGTGGCACCGGACGACATCCTCACGGGCGCGGAGGTCGACATCGATCCGTTGTCGCCGGTCGGCGTGAAGGCGGCCGCGCTCAATGCGAGCCAGCGTGAGTTGCTCCTGCGCGTCATCGGCGCCTACACATCGATCATGGCTGACGACATCGCGGCCGAGCGCATGGCCAGCATCCGCGACGCGGGACTCGACAACATTGGATTCGCGTGGGCGGGGCCGACGGAGCGGGGCGAGCAGCACTACTACCGCGTGCAGGGGCCAACCTTCTTGATCGAGTACGACAACTTTCAGGGTGACGGCAACCACGTCCATTCGGTGTGGCGCGACTTCAACGGGGACTTCGGTCGCGACCTGCTACGAGAGCACCTGCAGGCGTCAGCCCACTAACGTTCTAGCGCGCCACGACCGTGCCAGATGTCCGCGCGGCCGCCAGCACCCGGCTGATGCTGCCGGTCGGATCGCGGCGATACCGTAGAGCCCATGACGGGCGAGCCGAGTGCAGAAGGACGGCAGTGCGATGTTGATCGCCGTCATCGGGGTGTGCGGCGTGACCGGCGCGGTCATCGACTCCCTGTTGTTCCCACCTCGATCCGCGTCAGGGTGAGATAGCGCATGTCCGGAAGCTGGGCCGGGACATCGAACGTCATCTCTGTGCTTTCGCCCGGCGGGATCTCGTCCGCGAGGTATCCCGCGACCGGGTCTTGCCCAATGCCCGTGGCCGCGTCATCCCCATACAGCAGCACGGCGCGTATGTCGCCGATGGCGACCGCGTTCGGATTGGTCAGGCGTACGACGACCCGGTGGCCCACGAGGATCGGTGCGATGGCCTCGCACGACACCAGGATGCCGAGTCCCCCGGCGGACGTGACGTGGTCCCGCCCTGGCGGATCGCACGTGAGGTTGACGCCGATGGGGACCGCGGTGGCCAGGCGGGCGACCTGGTCCAGCAATTGATCGACCACGTCCTCAAGCGCCTGGACTCGTGCGCGCAGGCTCTCGGTCTCGGATGGGGCCTGCGCCGCGTGGGCTGTCTGCCCCGCCACGGTCAGTATCAGCAGGCCGGACACAAAGAAGCTCCTCATCATGCACCTCAACTCAATACCCCGGGGTCACGCGTCGGCCACCGCGGTCGGTGCCGTCCACCGCCTCTTGGCTTAGACGACTCCGCAGCCATGATAGCCGTCGGAAGGTTGACAGGCATGTCGGGAGCTATTCTCCGAGATGGCGGACGACAGCGTGTCTGCGAGACATCACCACGTCGGCGTTCCGGCCTGCCTGGTCGTCCGTGTTCCGATAGGTGATCGCGAACGAGTCAGACATGCGAGGGCCAGCTTACAGCGTTCGAGACCGGGAACTGACCGACGCTTCCCGAAATTGCTATTCTCACCCGGTGGGGAAGCGGGTGGTCATCGTCGGTGGTGGGTTTGCAGGGCTCAACGCCGCGAAGGGGCTTGCCAACGCACGCGACATCGACGTCACGCTGCTTGACGCGCGCAACCATCACCTCTTCCAGCCGCTGCTCTACCAGGTCGCGACCGCGGGGCTGAGCCCGGCCGAGATCGCGGCACCCATCCGCGGCATCTTGTCGCACGCCCGCAACATCAGGGTGCTGCAGGAACAGGTCCTCGATGTCGATCTCTCGCGGCGCGTGGTGGTCAGCGATTCGGGCGAGCACCCCTACGACTATGTCCTCCTCGCCTGTGGGTCCAGGCACAGTTATTTCGGTTATGACGAGTGGGAGGCGTATGCACCAGGTCTCAAAACCTTGGAGCAAGCCACAGAAATTCGACGCCGCGTGCTGACGGCGTTCGAGGAGGCGGAAAAGGAGACCAGGCCAGAGCGCAAGCGCGCGCTGCTGACCTTCGCCGTTGTCGGCGGGGGCCCGACCGGTGTCGAACTCGCGGGGGCGATCGGCGAGATGAGTCGCTTTACCCTGACGAGAGACTTTCGGCAGATCGACCCGAGCCTGGCGCGCGTCGTGCTGGTAGAGGCCGGACCGCGAATCCTGCCGACCTTCGACCAGAGGCTCGCCGGCCGTGCGGCTCGGGACCTGGAAAGCCTCGGCGTGCAGATCTGGAGTGGGTGTTTGGTGACGCACATCGACGCCGAGGGCCTGGACATCGGCACCGAACGGCTCCTGTGCCGCACCGTGCTGTGGGCGGCGGG
>CALBET010000684.1 GCA_937888665.1 uncultured Acidobacteriota bacterium | reverse complement strand
GGTGGGGCGCCGTCGCCCGTGCGCGTGCTCAACATGCCGATGCGGGCCCGCGTCGCGCAGGGGCGCTCGCTCGTCATGGGGCAACGACCGACTGGAACCGCTGATCTCACGATGCCCGACGATCTTGACCGGCACAACTTCGAGACCGTGCCAGCCGGTTCCCGGATTGGCTGGACCCGAGATGCGGTGTGTCCGCTCGAACTGCTCGACGAGGCGGGGCGTGATCGGACCGCGGACTACTTCGAGGTCCGCGGCAACGAGTTGATCGCGCACCGACCCTTCATGCCGATCATGATCACCGTAGACGCCGAGATCGCCAAAAGCGACTGCCTCTTCTATGTCGTGCACGAAGTCGCCCACGGACCCACCGCGGCGATCGACTCGGCGCCGTCAGCCTAGACCGCAGCTCGGCTGTGTCGACACCGGCTGGCTCTCTCATGGAAGGCCTGAAGGCCTGCGCCACAGCGCCAAGCCAACTGAACTCCGGGTTTAGTCCCCGGGAACCAGGGGACTAGTAGGACTTGGCGAAGTAGGCGTCTACCGTGCCTGGTTCGCCGCATTGGATACAGGAGCCTGACGCTGGCGGCGGGTCGAGAGGAATGTTTCGGATTGTCGCCTGAGTGGCGGTCTTGATCTGGGCCTCGCAGTCGGCGGAGCCGCACCAGGGGGCGACGACATAGCCGGGGCGGCCCTCAAGGCTCGCGTCGAACTCAGCGCGGTCTGTCGTCCTCAGCGTGTGCTCGTCGCGGAACGCGGTGGCGCGGTCGAGCAGGGCTTGCTGAATTGTCGTCATCAGCGCATCGACATGCGCGGCCAGGCCCTCCATCGGCGTGGGTGACTTCTCGCGAGTGTCACGGCGAACGAGCATGACCTGTTCGCTCTGGATGTCTCGGGGGCCGATCTCGAGGCGCAACGGAACGCCTCGCATCTCCCACTCCGCGTATTTCCAGCCGGGTGAGTGTTCGTCCCGGTCGTCGAGCATGACGCGAACGCCGAGCTGCTCGAGTTCGGCTTTGATCCGCTCGGCGTGGGGCAGCACCGTCTCGCGCCAGTCGCCGCGAGGAATCGGCACGATGACCACCTGATAGGGGGCGATGCGTGGGGGCAGAATCAGCCCGCTATCGTCCCCGTGGGTCATGATGACGCCACCGATGAGTCGGGTGGTGACCCCCCAGGACGTCTGCCACCCGTACTGCACCGTCTTGTCGCGCCCCTGGAACGTGATGTCGAACACCTTGGCGAAATTCTGCCCAAGGTTATGCGACGTCCCCGCCTGCAGGGCGCGACCGTCCCCCATCAGGGCCTCGATAGAGTAGGTCTTGGCGGCACCCGCGAACTTCTCGCTCTCGGTCTTCTCGCCCTCGAGCACCGGCATCGCCAGCTCCGTCTCCGCGAAGTCCTTGTAGACGCGGAGCATCTTGAGCGTCTCCTCCTGTGCCTCTTCCTCGGTCTCATGCACCGTGTGCCCCTCCTGCCAGAGGAACTCCGTGGTGCGCAGGAACAATCGGGTCACCTTCTCCCAGCGAACGACGTTCGCCCACTGATTGATCAGTACCGGCAGGTCGCGCCACGACTGGATCCACTTCGAGTACATCGTGCCGATAATCGCCTCGGAGGTGGGGCGTACCACCAGCCGTTCTTCGAGCTTCTCGTCACCACCGTGCGTGACCCAGGCCACCTGAGGGGCGAACCCCTCGACGTGGGCGGCTTCCTTCTTGAGCAGGCTCTCCGGGATAAACATCGGGAAATACGCGTTGACGTGGCCGGTCTCCTTGATGCGGCGGTCGAGCGACTGTTGCATCAGCTCCCAGATGGCGTAGCCATACGGCCGGATGACCATGCAGCCCTTGACCGGCGAGTAGTCGGCCAGCTCGGCGCGCCGGATGACATCCGTATACCAGCGCGAGAAGTCTTCCGACCTGGGGGTGATTTCCTTCACGACAGCCGCAGCCTTATCCGACATCAGTGTGGGTCCTCCGACCGAAAAATTGCTGTTATCCTACCATTCGGCCCTGAGCGCCCCAGCAGCGTCGGCCGCTCCGGAGCCCGGACCTGCCGTCGACTGCGCCGGCCGACCAACACGATCACTTCGGAACAGGCCTTCGAACAACACTCATGCAGCCCATACGGATAGACGTTGAAAGTTCCAGACGCACTTACCCGGTTCTTGTCTGGCCGGGCCTCACCGGTGACATGACACGGTGGCTCGCCGAGTCGGGCGTCGGCGACCTCCGGTTCGTCGTGTCCAGTCCGAACGTCTGGAAGCACCACGGCGCCGCGGTGACGGCGGCGCTTCCCGCTGTCGCGCATCTACTGGTGCCGGACGGAGAGCGCGCGAAGAACCACCAGACGCTCGGTCGCATCTATGAGTGGTTGATTCAGAGCGGCGCCGATCGAACGTCAACGATCATCGCGGTCGGGGGTGGTGTCATTGGCGATACGGTCGGCTTCGCCGCAGCCTCCTACCTGCGCGGCGTCGATCTGGTGCAGGTCCCGACCACCCTGTTGGCGCAGGTCGACAGCGCGGTGGGGGGCAAGGTCGGGATCAACCATGCGCTCGGCAAGAACCTGATTGGTGCCTTCCATCCGCCGGTGGCGGTCATCGCCGACCCGCGACTCCTTGATACCCTGCCCCGGCGAGAATTGCGGGCCGGACTCTACGAAGTGGTCAAGTATGGCGTCATCGCCAGCCGTCCTCTCTTCGAACGCATCGTGGCCGATCTGCCGCGAATCTTCGCGCGTGAAGCAGACGTCCTGACGGAGATCGTCGCCGCCTCGTGCCGCATCAAGGCGGAGGTCGTGGCCGCCGACGAACGAGAGGGAGACCGACGGCGGATCCTGAACTACGGACACACGGCGGGGCACGCCCTGGAAGCGGTGACGCGGTATCGGCGGCTACGCCACGGCGAAGCGGTCGCCTATGGGATGCTGGTCGCGGCGCATCTCGGGGTCTCGCGAGGCCTCATGGACAAGGACGACCATGCCGCCCTGGCCGAGTTGATCGGGCGGATGGGTCCTCTCCCGTCGGTCACCGACGTGCCGGCGGCCGAGGTTCTCGACTCGATGCGGCGTGACAAGAAGGTCGTCGCCGGACGGTTGCACATGGTCCTCCCACATGGCCTCGGCGACACCGTCATCGTGGACGACGTGACGGAGAAAGAGACCCGCAGGGCCCTGAAGTCCATCGGCGTGCGGTGAAAGAACCAGCCAAGGCGCGCAACAATGCGCGCCCCGCGGCGGCGGAGTGGGGCATTCAGGGGCCCCCGCGGAGCCGCCGCGTGCGGGTTCGGGGCGCAGCCCCGAGTAAGGAAAACCCGACAATGCGCGCCCCGCGGCCGCGGAGTGGGGCATTCGGGGTCCCCACGGAAGCGGCTGCGGGGGTTCGGGGCGCAGCCCCGTCTAAGGAAGGTCGAGTGGGGCATTCAGGGGCCCCCGCGGAGCCGCCGCGTGCGGGTTCGGGGCGCAGCCCCGTCTAAGAAGAAAAAGCCGCGCAGCCCCGTCTAAGTTTTAATGCCGTGCTCCTGCATCTTGACGACCAATGCGCGATGGCTGATCCCCAGCGCGTCGGCCACGCGACCGGTGTTGTTTCCAGCGTCCTTCAACGCCGCGGCGATCTTCCGGCGCTCCACCTCCCTCAGCGCCCTGAGCGACGCATCCGCGAGGGTCCCTGACAGGTCGATCGCGTCCCAGGGATCAGTCTCACGCGCCGGAACCTCTCCCGTGTGAAGGCTTAAATCGCTGGGGCGCAACTCCGTGCCCTCGCACAGAATGACTGCGCGCTCGATACAGTTCTGCAACTCGCGGACGTTGCCCGGCCAGCCGTGCGACATCAACCGCTCCTGCGCCGCCACGGACAGCATCACGGGCGATCGCCCGAGATCGGCGCAGACCTTGCCGACAAAGAATCTGGCCAGGAGCGGCACGTCCGCCATCCGGTCACGGAGGGGCGGAATCTGAATCGGAAACACGGACAGCCGGAAATACAGATCCTCCCGGAACAGCCCGGCCGACACCCGCGCCCGAAGATCCCGGTTGGTGGCCGCGACCTGGCGCACGTCGACCGTCAGCACCTTCGTGCCCCCGACCCGCTCGAACGAGCGGGTTTCCACCGCCCGGAGAATCTTCGCCTGCAGGGCGCCGGGCAGGTCGCCAATTTCGTCCAGGAACAGCGTCCCGCCATCGGCCACTTCGAACTTGCCAGGCTTGCGGGCCACCGCGCCCGTAAGCGCTCCTTTTTCGTGACCGAACAGCTCTGATTCGAGCAGATTTTCAGGAATCGCAGCACAATTGATCGCGACAAAGGGACCGCCGGCCCGCGGGCTGAACAGATGAAGGGCGCGCGCGAACAGTTCCTTGCCGGTTCCACTTTCACCTTGGAGCAACACCGTCGCGTCGGTGCCAGCGGCCCGTTCGAGATTCCGTAGGACCTTCGCCAACCCGGGGTCGCGCCCGACGATACCCAGAACACCCGCCTCGTCTCCCGCGAGGAACGGCAGCGTCTCGGTCAGCGCGCGATACGCGCCGATGGCGCGCTCGAGCAGTGGCACGACCTGCTCCACGTCGAGCGGCTTGACGAAGCACTCCAGCGCCCCGCCTTTCATCGCCGAGACCGCGTCGGCAACGTTCCCGGGCTCGCTGGTCACGATGACGGGGAGTTCTCCGTCGAGCGCCTTGGCCGCAGCGAGCACGCCGAGCCCGTCACCGGCGGGGAGCTTCAGGTCGGTCAGGACGGCCATCGGCCGCGCCTGGCGCATCGACTCTCTGGCCTGGGGCTCGTCCTCCACCTCCACGACGTCGATCCCGGCCATCTCCAGCGCCTGACGCAAGCGAGCATGCAAGGAGTCGGCCTCGAGAACGATGAGGACACTGGGGGGCGCGAAAGGGGGAGCAGTGCTCACGGGTGTGCCTCGGCGCGTCAGTGTAGCAGACTGCGCGCCGGCGACAGGCGCCGCGGCCACCTACCGGTCGAGGTCCCACGCAATTACGTGAACCGCCCCGTCGTACCGGCCGAGGACGGCCTCGACCTCACGTCGAGTCCCGAACGGACCGAACGCCAGAGCGCGCAGCACGATCTGCTCTTCTAGCCCGTTCGAGGGCGCGGTCCCCACCACGGCCCCACGCACCCAAGCCGCAACTAGCAACAGTTGGTCCTGGTCGGAGTCGGTCACGAGATCGCCACGCCACCCCCAGGCGTGCAGTCGCCACCGCGCCGAGCCGGTGCCGCGGGCCTGGTCGAGCTCGCGTTGCAGTGCGTTCGTCACGAGCACCAAGTCCACGAACGAACCATCCGCCAGCGTCCTGGCCGCGGTCCCAACCCGGAGAGACGATGGATCAGCGCCGTCGAGGACCGGCTGCCAGTCTGGGAGGCGAGCCAGCTCTGAGACCACGCGGGCCAGCATCGCATCTGCCGCATAGAGCGCCGCCACCGCGCGCCGATGGTTCGCTTCGACGGCTTCCTCGGTCATCAGCGCGATCGTGAGCCCACCGGCCAGCGCCGCCAGCAGCATCGCGGTCAGCAGAGTAGCCAGGAGTGCGCTGCCGTGTTCGTTCCCAGTCACGTCGTGCCTCGTCACAGGTTCGGCGGGGCGACGGTGAAGGTCACCTCGTGGTCTGGCACAGCGCCCCGCATTCCAGGGGCCGAGCCCGGTCGGGTGAACAGCCGTGGGTCGACCCCGCGGAACTCAGCGGCGCCACTCTGGACCCGCAGTGTCACGACAACCGCTCGGATACGGAGCAGATCCGCGTCGAACGGGAGACCCGGCGGTCCACACCAGGGACCATCCCCCAGCTGTGACAGGTCGATGTCGACGAGTTGACCGACCGTCGCTGGCGACTGACACGCGGTGGGGCCAGGCGCCACGCCCAGAAATCCGAAGCCCAAGTGCACAAGCTGGTCGACGAGAGGAAAATCGGCTCGCCATCCGTCGTAATGACGGAGTTGCGCCTGCTCGGCGTCGAAGTAGTAGTGGCTGAGGTCTACAG
Organism: uncultured Acidobacteriota bacterium; assembly: GCA_937888665.1. Lineage (GTDB taxonomy): Bacteria > Acidobacteriota > Vicinamibacteria > Vicinamibacterales > UBA8438 > UBA8438. Next base: position 1,336 of record CALBET010000684.1, on the reverse strand, counting down.
GGGCGACCACGGCGCCCGGAGCGAACGCGGTGTCGGTCGCATGCACCCGTTCCAGGGTGAGTCGCATCGCGGCCACGGCCGTCACCCGAAACAACTCCCAGGCTCCGCGTTCGTCAAAGACCAACACCATGTCCCGGGCGCGATGACCGCACCCAGGTTGCGTACATCCCGGCCCAGCACCCAGCTCAACGGTGGTCGCCGCACCGGCAATAGGGCCAAGGGTCGTGGCCTCGGCGCCGGCGCGTCGTGACACCGACAACACACTCACGGCATTCGCCACCGGGCGACGGTGCGTGTCGCGAGCGGCTCGGTGGCCAAGCCGGTAGGGTACGATCGGCGGGAGGAAACGACCGAGTCGGCCGGGCAGACGTTCCGTCGTGCCACGACCCGCTCTCATGAGGTCGCTAAACAAACGGTCAAACGCATACCGCAGTCGCTGCTGGACGGCGGCCGCCTCTGGCAGCGTTCGATGCAACGCCGCGGCCGGGTTGGCCAGTTCGAGGAGACTGCCCATGACCAGGATGGTCAAAGCCAGCGCTATCACCGTCTCCACCAATGACAGGCCAGCTTGGGATGACCCGGTGGGGTGCCTCCGTCCGGCACTCACGGCGTCCACACCAGAGTGACCAACCGCGCGCCATCGGGAGGGGGCGCGGCGCCCAGCACCACCGCGCCCAGCGGACGAATCGGAGCCACGTGTACCTGGACCCGGACCACGCTGCTTGCGCCAATCGGCTGGTCCACGAGCCAGACCCGCTCGTATCGTGACCCGGCCGGGACCGCCCCAACCTGACCACCAACAAGCCGACCCTCCGGCCCGAGGTACTCGGTCTGGGGCCCGGCAGGGCCAGCCAGGCCTGCGGCCCCCTCTGTCAGCGCCGCCGCACGAACCTGCTCCAGCTTCTCGACCGCCAGTATGAGAGCCGACGTCCGATGCCGGGCTCGCACCAATGATTGGGCGGACATCGCAAACAGTTGCACGACGCCGGCTGCCAGCGTGACCAGCAGCCCGACCGAGATGAGCACCTCAATGAGCGCCAGACCATCTTCCACGCTGGACGCGCATGCAGCCGGGGGAACCGGTTGACGCCTCAGGCCCCTCATGACCAGAGACGTTGCAACCTCCGAGCCGGACCCGCTTCGGCTGAAGCACACCACGTTCCCGGTGTCCACAGGTGAGCGGGCCGGCAGCGATCGCGGTTTGCGCGATCACAGGTGGCGTGTGAGCTGGCAAGAACGGCGACTGACCCGGGTTCTCCGCATTAGAAGAACCGGAGGTACCACCGGAGGAGAGGATATCCAACGTGGGTCGCCATGATCGCGCCGACAGCCAGGA
>CALBET010000683.1 GCA_937888665.1 uncultured Acidobacteriota bacterium | reverse complement strand
GCGAGGCACCCCACGAGGCGCGGCCGCCATGTCGCGCATTTCGGCCGTGCGACCGCCGCCGCCCCCGCTCGTCGCGCAGTCATGGTGTAGATTTGATAATACACCCCGCCCTGTGCGTGGGCCATCTGCACGAACGGTGAGCGCCGACGGCATGACCGCCGCCCGCGCACGTTCGGGACCAACCCCTCGGAGTTTGTGTAGTGTCCAGGCCACCCGGACGCCGCACGAGGAGGATTCATGACGTTCGTCGCGGAGCTCGAGCCAACTGCCGTCTGGCGGCATTTTGACAAAATTCTGACCATTCCCAGGGCCTCAAAAGATGAGGAACGGATGCGCAGCCACGTGATCGCCGTCGCGGACCAGCACGGGTTGCCCCATCAAATCGACGCGTCCGGCAACGTGGTCGTGCGGAAACCCGCGACCCCGGGTAACGAGGGTGCGGCCGTCACCATCCTCCAATCCCATCTCGACATGGTGCAGGAGAAGAACTCCGACGTGGCGTTCGATTTCGCCACCGACGCGATTGTTCCCCAGCTCGACGGGGAGTACCTCAAGGCCACCGGCACCACCCTTGGTTCGGACAATGGCATCGGTGTGGCCACCATGCTCGCCCTCATGGGCGACACCGAATTCGCCCATGGCCCACTGGAGCTGCTGTTTACCATCGACGAGGAGACCGGGTTGACCGGGGCGGCGGAGCTCGATGCCGGTCTGTTGCGCGGCCGCCAGCTGCTGAATCTGGACTCAGAGGAGGATGGGATTGTCTACGTCGGGTGTGCCGGCGGGGGCGATACCCAGCTCACCGTGCCGCTGGCCACCGAGCCGGTTGCCGGCTCGGCCCTGTCGATTGCGCTGACCGGGCTCAAGGGGGGCCACTCCGGTTGCGACATCCACCTGCAGCGAGGCAACGCGGTCCAACTACTTGCGCGGGCGCTCTGGGCGTCGTACACAGGCGGCCGCTTCCGACTTGCCCGCATCGAGGGCGGCAGCGCGCACAACGCGATACCGCGTGAGGCGTTCGCGACGATCCTGGTCGCCGCGGCGGACCGCCGCGCCGTCATGGCGGCCGTCGAGCGGGAGATGGAGGCGATCCGCGCCGAATATGGTCCGGCTGACCCGGGGATGCAGTTGACGGTGGCTGACGCCACACCACCGCTAGCGGCCTGGGACCAGGCGACCACGGAGCGGGTTCTCAGGCTGATCAACGCGCTGCCCCACGGTGTCGGCGCCATGAGCTACGACATTCCCGATCTGGTGGAAACCAGCGTGAATCTGGCGACTGTCGGCGAGGAGAACGGTACCCTGCGGGTCGGTTTGAGCAGCCGCTCGTCGATTGATTCAGCCCTCGAGGCGATGCGTCGGCGGGTCCGCGCCGTTGGGCTGCTGGCCGGGGCTGACGTTGAGGAAGACGTGGCGTATCCAGGATGGAAGCCGGACCTGGAGTCGCGGTTGCTTGAGGTGGTGAAGGCGGTCCACAAGCGCGAACTCGGGACCGATCCGGAGGTCAAGGCGATTCATGCAGGCCTGGAGTGCGGTATTCTCGGCAAGAAAATTCCGGGCATCGACATGATCTCGTTTGGTCCGCAAATCGAGTTTCCGCACTCGCCCGACGAACGCGTGCACGTGGCGTCGGTCGCCCGCTTTTACACCCTCGTGGCGGCCACCCTCAGCGAACTGACCTGACGGGCGCGCGACAATGCGCGCCCGTCGGCTGGGGAGTGGGGCCTTCCGGGGTCCCCGCGGACCAGCCGCGGGGGTTCGGGGCGCAGCCCCGTCGGAGTAATGAACGAAAGGTTCGAGGCGTCGACGGCGTATTACACAGCAGAAGTTACAGCAGCCTGAAGGAGGCACGATGCGAAGCAGTCTTGTAGCGGCAGTAGTTCTTTTTTTGACCCTTCCGGTCCTTGGACAGGGCGGCGGCGTGACAGCGGACGGCTGGCAGGCGCGGCTCGATAGCAGTCGGGGCGATGTCAACGAGTTGAGCTTCATGTCGATGAGTGACGGATTCCATGTCACCACCGGACCCCACGCGATTTTCTGGAATTCCGCGAACACGGGCTCTGGCACCTACACCGCCAGCGCGACGTTCATGCAGACCAAGCCCTCGTCACACCCCAACTCGTATGGATTGTTCATCGGAGGCCGGGACCTCGATGGCGACGGGCAGGCCTACACGTATTTCCTCATCCGCGAGAGCGGGGAGTTCCTGGTCAAGAAGCGGATGGGCGGCGACACTGAGGATGTGACCCCCGGGTGGGCCAGTCATGCCGCGGTCAACGGGCTTGAGAACGGTCAGCAGCGGAATACGCTCAGTGTCGAGGTGGGCGCCAGCAACGTGCGTTTCCTGTCGAACGGCACCGAGGTGGCCAGTGTGCCGAAAGCGGGTCTGAGCGTCGATGGTATCGCCGGGGTTCGGTTCAGCCACC
>CALBET010000682.1 GCA_937888665.1 uncultured Acidobacteriota bacterium | reverse complement strand
GTGAAAGGCCTCATGGAAGCCAAGAGCGAACTGGGTCACCTGCCGACAAGCTGGACACGGGCGTTCAACGACAGAGTCGACGATGCGTTGCAGTTCATCGGCGTCGTGCACGAGGCTGATGACATCGTCGACCCGCGGGCGCGGTCACGGGAGTTGGAAAAGTTGGGAGACGAGATCCTCAAGCGCAACAACTTCGTGTTTTCAGGCGATGTCGCGAATCAAGCGTTCCCCGTGGCCAGGCAGATTGGGGGACGGTGGTTCGACGAAATCGGATGGTCGGACGAGGTCCTCGAGGAAACGAGCCGCGCGGCAAACGGCGAGTAGAGCCGCTCCCACTCCGGTCCCGTCGTTGCGCCACGCCCCCCCCCTTCGGCCTGACTGGGGCCAGCGCGTTCCAGGAGCGGAGTGTCGGCCCCGGACCGGGCGGTGTCGCGGACGCGCGTTCTGCCATTTTATGATGTTCGAACGGTCTCATGGAGGAGGGAAGTGTTGGCAAGACGCAAATTCATCATCGGCGCAACGGCGATCGTGGCCCTCGCTGGACCCGGAGCGTCGGGTGCCCAGGATCTCGCGAACCTGGTCGTCGATGTGATCGATCAGGAATTCAGGCTGGGGTCCAATGCGATCGCGGGCGCGGAGCACACCTTTCACTTCAACGAGGCCGAGCTGGTCGCTGGCAGCCTGAATAGTGCCATCGTTCAGCAGTTGACCAGCGCACCCCTGGTGAGCTCTGCCTCGGGCTCGGTGGCGTTGGAGTGGGACCCCGTAACGAATAGCTTTGCCACCACGGCCAGCTCCTTTGGACCTGTCTTTGCGGAGCGGGCTGAGACGATGGGAGCCGGCAAGCTGAACTTCGGTTTCAGCATGATGCGACTCAACTACGACTCTATCGATGGCATTCCGCTGGACGGTAGCGGGCTGGGCTTCGACATCAAGCATCAAGACACCGGAGCACAGGACGGAACCACGCTCGACAATTTCGTGGAGGGCGATCTCATCCGGATGGATATCGCACTCGACGTTTCCACCCGCGCCGCCACGCTCTTCGGTAACTTCGGCGTACTGGATCGTTTAGACATCTCGGTGGCGCTGCCCATTATTACCGTCGATGTTCAGGCCGACGTCCGGGCCCAGGTTCGGCGGCTCTCGACCGTCAGCTTCAGCGACCCCGGAGGTCAGGCGGTCCACGAATTCGCCGGGCATGGATCGACGACGACGCTGTCGCGCGGCGGCCGCGCGACCGGTATAGGCGATCTCCTCGTTCGCGGAAAGTACAACCTTATCGCGCGCGAAGGGAGGGGCCTGGCCGCTGCGGCCGAGGTGAGCCTTCCCAGCGGCGACGATCGCAATCTGCTCGGCACGGGCGCCACGGGTGTCAAGATGCTGTTCATCGGCTCGGCGACGTTCGGGCCGCTCTCGCCCCACGTGAATACCGGCTACAGCTGGTTCACCGGCGGGCGCACCGAGCTGCCGGACCAGGTTAGCCTCGCTGTGGGCTTCGACATGCCGATTCATGACGCCGTGACTCTGGCGGTGGACGTCTTCGGTCATACGCTCCTCGACAGTCGGAAGTTGGCGGTCTCCCAGGAGGACCACTATTTCCGACTCTGCGACGGGTGCACGACAGCGACCCCCGAAGACCAGATGCCGATCGGGGTCATCAGCCGGGATGTCCTGTCGACTCGAGCTGACGATATCGACCTCTTCTTCGCCAGCGCGGGACTCAAGATCCGTCTCCCGACGTCCAAAGACCTCATATTGACAACCAATTTCCTCTATTCGCTTGGCCGCGATGGCCTGCAGGACGAGGACGTGATCGCGCTGTTTGGCCTTGACTTCGGCTTCTAGTGTGGAGCTTGAAGCGGGGTGGCCGCCAGCCACGCCCGCACGGTCGGGTGTTTATGCGTGCCGTAGTTGTCCAGAATAGGGTTGAGCCCAAGGTGCGTGGGAAGGCTCGGTGGAGTTGACGAAGAAGCTTTAGCAACTCCTGATGCCGATGCCGGCCGTGGCCATGCACGCAGACCGTTGATATGGAAAGGTGTTTCAGGGACTAGCAGCCCGTGGTGAAACCCCGTGTTGCACCGAGACGGGCGATGTGCTCGGCTGACAAGGCGCGTTGAGGGAGCATACGGGCAGTACTTGACCGAAAACGCAACGCGGTCAGCGGGGATGAAGCACCCGGCGAATGCAGCGGGGCTTTCACCACGGGCTGCTAGAGGCGTGTGCGAGAGATTCGGCGAGGTTCCTGCGTGCCGCCACGCTGCTGAACGAGTTCCGGAGGAGTTCGTTGCACGTTACGGCGTTATGGCTTGGCCGTGAGCGCTGCAATGACCCAGGAACCGTTGGCATTCTCCATAGAGATCTCCACCCTGGACTGAGAGGCAGCACCGTTACTGACGCTGACGACCTGGTTGCAGGTCACAGACGCCAGGTTCCCGCCGAGCGTCGGCTCCTGGCACTCCAAGGTGACCCGCTGGGTCAACCCTTTGTCACGGACGGCGGAAAAATTTCGCTTCAGGCTCTCGACATCGCTCGACGGCCAGACCCGTTGGACGCCCGCAGCATCGACTCCGTACGCCCTTTCGTAGTCGTCGAGGGTTTCGCGGATCGAGGCCACGACGACCGCTGTCTGGTCCTCGACGGGAGCGGCCGTGCGGGGCGCCGGGGCCGGGGGGGACAGTGGCATGGGGTCGGTGGTCACGCCCAGCGTTAGCATCTGAGACTCCCCCAACAGGAGCGCCGGCCGCTCGTACACAAGGTCCTGCTCGCGAAGGAACTGGATAGTGTACTCCCCGGGCGGGATCGGGAATAGCTCGTAGACGCCCTCGCCGGACGTCACCGTCTCGAGGACGACGTCGGACCGGCCATTCGTCAACTTCACAGTCAGGCCGGCCACCAGGCCTGACTCGTCCCGAAATGTGCCGCGCAGCCCGGCCGGCGACGGAGCGCGCGGGGGTGGCGGTGCGGCCGGAGCCGCGGTGCCCACCGGCGTCTGTCCCGGTCGGGGTGGAGGTCCCCGATCCGGTGCCGGGGGCTCGGTGGCAGTAGGGGCCGCGACCGGGCGCGGCTCCGCTGGCTGGGCGGCCTCGACGACGGGTGACAGGTCTGGGGCGACGGGTGGGGCGACGGGTGACAGGTCTGGGGCGACGGATGACAGGTCTGGGGCGACGGGTATCGACCCGGCAGTGCGGTCGGCGAGGACTTCCGACTCAACCGCCACCTGAGTGTTCTTCCCGGATTGCAGCCCGAACCACACCGCGAAGGTGCCGATAGCGATAATGCCCGCGACTGCGGCCAAGAACCCCACGCTGCGGGTTTGCCACACACGGCCCGCGTGCGACTGGACTCGCCCGGCGGTGGGCTTCGCGGCGGGGGGGCTGTCAGCTGACACCGGACTCTGGCCAGCCGGGGTCCGTGCCTGGCCCCCAGTCGTACCAGGCACCGCGGGTGACTCGGCGTCGCTCGTCCCAACGCCAGTCGGCTCCGACGTCAGCCACGGGAGCGCGATACGGTAGACCTGTATCGGTAACTCGATGTTCTTGAGGGTGACGCTCCCCATCTCCACTACGGGCGACTCGATCTTGTTGCGTATCTGCCTGGCGACATCCTCTGACACGCAAATTCCGCCCGGATCAGCGAGTGGCTCGATTCGGGACGCGACGTTGACACCATCGCCGAACACATCGCCGTCGCGGAAGATGACGTCGCCGGAATGCACGCCGATTCGGATCACGATGTGTGACTCCGTGGTTTCGGCCTGGTTCCGTTCGTGCAGCTTCCGCTGCACTTCGACACCGCACTTCACCGCGTTCACGGCACTCGGGAAGTCGACCATGAAGGAGTCGCCAATAACCTTGACCTCGGCACCTTCAAAGAACCCGAAAATCGGACGGAGCAGCGCATTGTGCTCTCTCAGCAGCCGCATCGCCAACGCCTCGTTACGACCGGTCAAGGCGCTGTAACCCACGATGTCGGTGAACATGATCGCCGCCAGCTTGCGGTGACCCTGATCCTCCCGCTCCTGCCTAGGCATGGAACCGCCCGGGTCGCCTTGGCCAAAGTTGACGACCGCGGCGCCTGCGTCGCCCAGGTTGAGGGTGCTGTCGAACTCAGGTTCCTGGCTCAAGACGGCGACCAGCGTCGTCCCACCGACAACGATTTCGTCGCGGTCTCGAAGACGACACTCCGTCACGGGCCGGTTGTTGACCAAGGTACCGTTCGAGCTGCCCAGGTCTACCACCGTCCAGCCTTCGGCATCCTTCCTGATCAGGCAGTGTTTTCGGGATAGAGCGTTGTCGGGGATAAACACGCGGTTGGACGGTGCCCGTCCCACCGAGAACTCAGAGTCCTCCAACTCGAACTCTTCGTCCTGCAGTGGGCCGCGGGTCACTACGAGCTTCGGGGTCATAGCAGGAGTCTCAGCTGGCCCTGGCCCAAACAGTCAAGCACCCAGCTTAGGCGGGTCGGCCACCGCGGTCAATCCCCCAGGAGACGCGGAGGACGCCGAATAGATCAATGGTAATCTGAAACCTCTTAAGTACGAAACAAGACGCACTCATGCGATCACCGTCTCGCCCGACAGAGCAGACCGAGCTCGACATCCGCCATCTGCAAGCGCACATTGTCGCCATGCGCGAGCAACTGGAAGAGGCGCAGGCGCGGACGCGGAAGTGCATCCAGGAGGCGGTGGCGAACGCCCACGTTGAGACCGCGCAGTTGCAGGCGACCGTGCGCGCGCTGCGGGAGGAGCTGGAGGCGCAATCGGTCCGGCATCGCGAGGAGATCCAGAACGATCGCCGAGTTGCGCGCGACGAGTTAACGCAGCTCCAGCGGGTAATTATTGCGCTGCGTGAGCAACTCGAGAGGCACCATGCCCGCTAGACGGAAGATCGCCGCGCCTGTGGTGAATCAACAGCGGGTCCGCGAAATGGAATTGCTGCTGCGGCTGGCCCGCGACGTGGCGGCCGGCGAAACGCTCGACGGCATGCTCCAGGCCGTCGTCGAGACCAGCGCCGAGGTGACGGATGCAGAGCGCGGGACCATCTTTCTGCATGACGACCAGACCGGGGAGCTGTACTCGCGGGTCGGGAAGGGCGTGGCGAGCCGTGACATCAGGATTATGGACACCAGCGGCATCGCCGGCCACGTGTTCACGACAGGCCAGGGCACGATTGTGCACGATGCGTATGCCGACCCGCGCTTCAACCGGGTCGTCGACCAGGAAACCGGATTTGTCACGCGGAGCATCGCCTGCTCCCCGATCCGCACCGTCAAGGGCGAGATCATCGGCGCTCTGGAAGTCCTGAACAAGCGGCACGGCAGGTTCACTGAAGAAGATGTGCGCCTGCTGGAGGCGATGAGCGCCCAGACCGCGATGACGCTGCGCAGCACGCTGGTCCAGGAACGCATGAGGGCCGCTCGACAGCAAGAGCTCCAGTTCCTGGACGTCGTGGCCGATGTCACCGAGAACATCGACCTCGACACAATGCTAGCCAGGGTCGTCGGCGAAGCCGCCCGCATGCTGGAGGGCGACCGGGCGACACTCTTCCTGAACGACGAGAAGACCGGCGAGCTCTTTTCCCGTCTGGCCATGGGCGATTCGGTCGGCGAGATCCGCCTGCCGAACCACTCGGGGATCGCTGGCGCGGTGTTCACGTCGGGACAGATCATCAACATCCCTTTCGCGTATGCCGACCTGCGTTTCAATCCGGAGTTCGACAAGAGAACCGGGTACTTCACGCGCTCGATTCTGTGCGTGCCGATCGCCAACAAGGCCGGCAAGGTGATTGGCGTGACGCAGGTGCTCAACAAGAGAGGCGGGGCGTTCACGCCCGAGGATGAAGCGCGGCTCCGTGCCTTCACTGCCCAGCTGGCCATCAGCCTCGAAAACGCCAAGCTGTTCGACGACGTCCAAAACGTCAAGAACTACAACGAGAGCATGTTGCACAGCATGTCGAACGGTGTCGTGACCTTGAACGAAGACGCCGAAATCGTCACCTGCAACAGCGCCGGGCTGCGCATTCTGCGGGTGTCCGCCGGTGACATCCTGAATCGACGCGCGGATGAATATTTCGCGGGTCCCAATGCGTGGGTGCTGGAAAAAATCCAGGCTGTCGGCCAGACGCGGAGATCCGACATCGCTATGGATGCGACGATCACGGTCGGCGACGAGCAGGTGTCGGTCAATCTGACGGTGCTGCCGCTGATGAGCGAGGGAGACGGCGGCAGCCGCACGAAACTGGGTACGCTGCTGATGGTCGAGGACGTCAGTGGCGAAAAGCGGATGAAGTCCACGATGGCCCGCTACATGGACCCCACCATCGCCGATCAGTTGCTGGCCGGGGGCGAGGAGGTGTTGGGCGGGAAGAGCGTCACAGCCACAGTCCTGTTTTCGGACATTCGCGGTTTCACCGGAATCAGCGAAGAACTCGGCCCCCACGGCACGGTGGGTCTGCTGAATGAATATTTCACCATCATGGTCGATTGCATCCAGCGGCACGGGGGAATGCTCGACAAGTTCATCGGGGACGCCATCATGGCGGTCTTTGGCCTGCCCCTGGCTCACGACGACGACGAGGACCGGGCCGTGCGAGCTGCGGTCTCGATGATCTCGAAACTGCAGGAGTGGAACGCGAAGCGGATCGCAGTCGGAAAAAAGCCGCTGGAAGTTGGTGTCGGCCTCAACACCGACAGCGTCGTCTCGGGCAACATCGGCTCACCCAAACGGATGGATTACACGATCATCGGCGACGGCGTGAACCTGGCATCGCGGCTGGAGAGCGCGTGCAAGCTGTACAAGGCGCGCATTCTGATCAGCGAGCACACGTTCCGAAAGCTCC
>CALBET010000681.1 GCA_937888665.1 uncultured Acidobacteriota bacterium | reverse complement strand
TTCCGATTACGCGACGCCCTGCTGCACTCCCTCGGCCTTGTCGATCAGCCGTTTGAGCAGCGACCGCTGCTGGTCTCGGAATTCGGTGTCGTTGCTGAATACCTTGACGACGACGTTCTCGTAGTCTGTCAAACTCTCATTCCTAAGCTCGACCGTCGACGCATAGAGATGTGCGATCGGATTGTCGTTCCACGTCAGGCGAACAGTCCCGAAAATCGCATCGTCAGCAGACACTCCGACACTGGTGTGCCTTACGAAATAGGTGAACGAGCCCCGCTTGTTCAAGAACCGCTGAATCAGGAACGCGACGAGACCACCAACAACGGCAGAAATGACCGCGACCGCCGTACGGGTGTTCAAGAGCGTCCATTTTGTGCTGCTAACGTTTCGAATCGGCTGCGGGCACAACGAGAGCGAGACAGCGTTGTGACCGTCAGCTGCATTCGATGGTTATGCGACTAATCGGTCATCCCCAGCGCGACCAGCGCCGACTCAGACACCGCACCAGCATCAACGAGCGGGACTGACTCGCTCGACAGCCCAAACAGCGCGTAAAAGCGGGCGAGGGCCTCGAATGCGTCGCGGTGCGGGTCGCCGTGCTCCTCGAATTGTTTGGTCCAGTCATCCGACGAAGCCAGTTGGCGCCCGGCAATAGCGGCCGGCAATCCACTTTCCTGTTCGCCGAGATTCACCTGATGCGACCGAAAACGCCGGCAGCAAACGTGATGTTGCCACCGGCCAGTTCCGGCGAGAGGCTTGATCAAAAGATATAGAAGCCTAAAGAACTCCAGCGTGATCTCAACGATCGCCGTGGGATGCAGTATGAGCGGATCACCCTGCTCTCTGTGTTGATTGTAGTACCAGCCAAGCGGCGAGTCTTCGGAAACCAAGACCGCCTGAGTCAAGAGCCCGTCGGGATCGAGCCAAGTCAGACCGTCGTCGCTGCGGGTGATCCACCCGCCTTCGAATGCCTCCGGGCGATGACGCCACCGGCCCGCAAAGCCGGCCTGCCGCACCGGCCGCAGGCTCCGAATTCCGCCGCCGCCAGCAATTACCCCTCCCGATCTCAGGGGAAGCGACTATCGCGGACTGCAGCAATCGGTATTGCTCCTCGTCCAGTACCGCCTGCACGCGTTTCGTGAAGATCGGAGTCTCGACGATGAGCACGTTTCATGCTACGCCAATGACGCAGTCCTGGCAAAGGATGTCGCCTGCGCCCGGCCTGTCGCCGTGGATTGCGGCATAACGTGCCAAATGAGCCGCGCCCGCCGGCACGCGCGAGCGGGCCAAGGGTGTCGGCTCCATTTGATTGTTATGCCGTGACTCGTACGTTTTCGTGCAAGAATTCCGGCGCCAAGTCGGCGCCGTTCGCCCAGACGAGCGTGTGAAACTCGGGATGGATCTGAAATTGTCGGAAGACGACTGGATCCCGCAGGGGTTCGAACACCGGCCCTTCGAGGGCAGGCGCCAGGTCGATCTCACCGGATGTTCCGTCTCGAAAGCGGAGCCAGACGACGTGCCCAGCCACGTAACGTGCCTCAACAACGTGATAGTTCATGACAGTCACTCCAGTGGCGCGATGCGCTTCAGGGGCTGCCCCTGCTTGGCCAGTTGCCAGTCATCTAACAATTCTGCGGTGTGAAGGGTCATCCATTCAAGCACAAGCTTGAGCGCTCGAGGCGGGAACTGCCCATGAACGGTCCCCGTCTCGATTTCCACCGAGACTTCGTGTTCTCCGTACACCGCATGGATGTGTGGCACCCCGTGCTCGCGGTAGAACATGCCGATCACAATGCCGAGGAAGCGCGCGAGTTCAGGCATCGTCGATCATGGTGTTCGTGATTCCATACCGGCATAACGTCAGCAATCAGCGGCCGGCGCAGCCGGTCCGCTGCATTGCATGTTAGCCGTCTTCTTCTCGACTTGTTCGGTCTAGGGCACGTAAGAGGAGATTCACCAGTCCGATGTACTCGAGCGCAGCGTCGGCTTCGTCTTCTCTGATCGCATGAGCTCGTGGGTTCCGCAAGGCGAGCATGGCGCCAGCGTACAAGAACATCATGCCCTGCTGTTCGCTCCTGTCCGATTCGCTCTCCAACTTGTTAAATCGGAGCGTCGGCTTCTTGACGCTGAACACAGCTTGCATCAGTTCGGTGCCACTGAGGTCGTACCGACCACTCCGCACCTTGACCATGCCATCAAGCACCTTGCAGCCGTCCTCGACCGCGTTGGCGTAGTGGCCGTCCGCAAAGAGCGTGGTTACCGCCCTAGCGAGTTCTGGATGCAGAGTGAGGTCGCCAAAAGCCCGTCTCGCCCTTGTGGCTAGGTCTTCCTCCGCGCCGCCGAGTTTCTCCTCGAACAAAGAGAGGAGAGTCTCAAGGGTTGCCACTGCCTGACCGATGCCAATGGTGAGTCCGTTCCGCACCTCGGAAATAGGCGTTCCTCCCATGCGGGCCCCGGCGCGATCGAAACGCACATCGCCGAACTGCCGATACTCGACCGTGTCTGCGCCAAGATGTCGCTCAGGGTAGAGTTGGTCTTCTTCTCCAACCCCTTCAACATTGGATCACTTCTGTTTGTGATCTGGTCAATCTGGATCCCACCGAGTTCTTCGATTCGCTGTCTGAGACGGGGTAGCGCGACCCGCATCTCCTCCGGAGAGAGATTGGCGCTCCTCGGTTCTTGTACGGCGCGTCTGCGGGCCAAAAATGGTCTCCTTCGAGTCGGTTCGTCAGCGTTCAGCCGCGAGCCGTCGGCGCACGCTTGGTCTTCTTGCGTGAGCGGCTCGTCGGCTGCAACGCCTTGTTAGACAACGAACCCCGACCCGCTGCCACGCGCCACTCCGCTGCAACCCGTTCCGCGACGAACAGCTTCAACAATGATTGATACGGTACGTCACGTTTGTTGGCGAGCGCCTTCAGATCGCTCAGCACCGGTGCGGGCAGCCGCAAGGAGATCGTCTCAGTCGACGGCTTCAGGTTGGGAAACGTGACCGCCTGAGCCCCCGACCAGTCAATATAGTCAACTGAATCGTGCGTCTCCCAGAACTCACGCTCCTCGGCCTCGGTTGAGAACTCAGGAGTCGGCTTCAGGCGTTGATTTGACTTGGCCATAAATTCGTCGCTCCGCCCGGCTCATCGGTCGCGCTGAGATGACACGGACACGGTCACCGCGAACGGTGAAGACGGTGGTGAAGTGCCGCCCACGGTCGGTTCGCCCCAACGTGAAGAACCGAGGCTCGCGCTGCGAATGCCGGCGGTCGGCCGCGACGACCACCGGCCGATTGAGGAGGGCTTGCTCGGCTTCAGCTTGCTGCACCTGGTGGCTCAGCCAGTTCTTGTCAGAATTCCCTGCGTCCCACTCGAAACCCTTGAGCCCGGCAAAGAACTCCTGCAGAACGGGCATCCTTTATAGTGTATATTTGTGCAATATACATGTGTCAAGTATTCAACGATCTGACTCGATCTGTGTCGAGTTGTCTAACGTCAGCAATCAGCGGCCGGCGGTAGCCGGTCCGCTGCATT
>CALBET010000680.1 GCA_937888665.1 uncultured Acidobacteriota bacterium | reverse complement strand
AAGCGCGTACTCTCCGGCGATGGGGGGCTGGCCGTCGACGCCGTCATCCACAAGGGGCAAAACGATCGCGGCGAGCGCACCTTCTACGTCCAGGGCGCTGGGGTCGGGGTGGCCGCGTTGGCCGAGGGCTATCCGACCACACGCGAGGCGTTGTTCGCGTATGACGCCGTCATCTTGGCGAATGTCGACCCAGCGTCCTTGCGCCCGAGTCAGGTGGAGATGACCGCCGCGTTCGTCTCGGAGCGCGGCGGCGGTCTTCTGGTCATGGGGCAGCGGTCGTTCGAGGGGCTCGGCCAGCGTCGCACGGCACTCGAGACGTTGCTGCCGTTGTTGCCGTCCCAGCGGGCGGACGGCGCCGTGCACGTGGCCGGCGGACCATCGAGGCCGTATCGGGTCTCTCTCACCCGTGACGGTGAGGCGCATCCCGTCATGCGCCTCGCCGACACGGCGACCGAGACGAGGGGGCGGTGGGAGGCCGCGCCGACCTTGGGTCACGTCGTGACGCTCGGCGGACCGCGTCCCGGGGCGACGGTGCTGGCCACCGCGAACGGTGACGGCACCGGCGCCCTTCCACTGGTAGTCGTTCAGCGGTTTGGGCGTGGCCGGACCATGGTGTTCACCGGTGAGGCGAGCTGGCGGTGGAAGATGCTGGCGCCGTCGACCGATGACACCTACGACCGCTTTTGGCGCCAGACGGCTCGATGGCTGGCTGCGGATGCCCCGGACCGGGTGATGGTGCGGGCTGCGCGAGGTCGGGTGGAGGGGGACCCGCTTCGATTCGATGTGTCCGTTGCCGATGCCGAGTTCGTGCCGGTACCCGATGCCATGGTTCGGGTGCGGATCCGAGACCCGCAGGGCGAGGTGAGCGAGCCGTCGGCGTCGCCTGTGGCCGGACACCCGGGGCAGTATGTGGTCGAGGTGCCCGGCCGCGGACGCGGCGTCTACCAGGTGACGGCGCTGGTGGACCGGGACTCGGTCGAGCTGGGACACGCCGACCTGTCCCTGCTCGTGGGCGGCGCCGATCTCGAGTTGATGGACCCGCGACGGCACGACCCGGTCCTGCAACGACTCGCCGACGCCACGGGTGGCCGGTTTCTGCTCGCCGACGAGATCGACACGCTGACCGCGGCACTCCGCGGGGCCGCGGCGGCGGCGGCGCCACCAACCGAACATGCGCTGTGGCACACGGTCTGGGCTTTTGTTCTGGTCATCGGGGTGGTGTCGACCGAATGGGTGATGCGCCGTCAGTGGGGGCTGCGGTGAGGGCCGTGCGGCATCACGGCGCGGCCCGGGCGATCTGCGCTACGCGGTGGGTTCGGGTCGCGTTGGCGACGGTCGGGATGGTGGCGGCCGGTGGTGGTTCCGTGCTGGCGCAGGACCAGTACACGCTGCTCATCACCGGCGCCTCCGGCGGCGCCGCCTACACCGCCGTCCACGACGAGTGGCGGTCGACCCTGGTCACTGCCCTCCGGAACCTGCCCGGGTTCGACGACCAGCACCTGATCGTGCTGGCGGAGACACCGGGCCCCGCGGTTGGGCGCGCGTCGCGCGACGGGGTCAGGCAGGCGATCGACCGCGTGGCGGAGCGGATGGACGGTGACAGCGTCCTGTACGTCGTGCTGATGGGGCACGGGTCGTTCGACGGAGTCGATGCGAAGTTCAATCTCGTGGGGCCCGATCTGGAAGCGCGAGAGTGGAGCGAGTGGTTGACTCGGGTGCCAGGCCGAGTGGTGGTGGTGAACACGACGAGCGTCAGCTCGCCGTTCATCGAGCGGCTGTCAGGTCGCCGACGCACCATCGTGACGGCCACCGAGTCGACCGTCCAACGCTATGACACCGTGTTCCCGGAGTTTTTCGTGGGGGCGTTCGTGGAGCGCGCCGGTGACGCGGACAAGAACGGCCGCGTCTCGATTCTCGAGGCGTTCGACTTTGCGAGCGGTGGCGTGCGGCGCTGGTATCAGGAGCACGGGCGGCTGTCGACCGAGCGGGCGCTCCTGGACGATAGCGGCGATGGCCGTGGGCGTGAGGCTGGCCAGCCGGGTCCAGATGGGCTGATGGCGGCCACACAGTTTCTCGGAGCCGGCCCGGTCAGGGCCAGTGTCATGACCGACCCGGCGCTCGCCCCGCTGGTCGCCAGACGCGACGTCTTGATCGAGAAGGTGCAGGAATTACGCGGCGCCAAGGAGCAGATGAGTCCGGAGGCGTATCTGCGCGAGCTGGAGCGACTCCTGGTGGAGCTGGCCCGCCTGTCGCGCCGTCTCAGTCCAGGGTCGAGCTAGCACTACTTTGTCAGATCGTTAAGACGTTCGAGAAAGACGTGTTTCGCTCAT
>CALBET010000679.1 GCA_937888665.1 uncultured Acidobacteriota bacterium | reverse complement strand
GTGTTGGGACCGCATCCGTATCCGCTGATGGTGCGCGAATTCCAGGCCGTGATCGGCGCCGAGGCCCGAGACCAGGTGCTGAACCTGGTGGGCAGACTCCCCACGGCCGTAGTCGCCTGTGTCGGGGGCGGCAGCAACGCGCTGGGCATTTTCGACGGCTTCATGGACGACACGAGCGTTCGGCTGATCGGTGTGGAAGCGGGCGGTGAGGCGATTGCGCCGGGACGGCATGCGGCCAGGTTCGCCGCCGGCACGGTGGGTATCCTGCAGGGCACCCGAAGCATCATTCTGCAGGACCGGGACGGGAACATCGAAGCGACCCACTCCGTGTCGGCCGGCCTCGACTACGCCTCGGTGGGGCCGGAGCACGCGTGGTTGCGCGACCTGGGACGGACGCAGTACACCTGGGTGTCGGATGCTCAGGCGCTCAACGCCTTTCAACAGCTCGCCAGACTTGAGGGCATCATCCCCGCGCTCGAATCGTCACACGCGCTGGCCCATGCGGCCGACCTCGCGGCGCGCCTCGGAGGCGACGATGTCGTCCTGGTCAACCTCTCGGGCCGCGGAGACAAGGATGTGGAGATCGTCATGAAGCGTGGACTCGGCACCCCAGCCGCGTCGGCGGCAGGAGGGAACCACGCGTGAGTGCTCGCATCGCGGACGTATTTCGACGGCTGAAGACCACCGGTCGCACCGGTCTGGTCACGTATGTGACCGGCGGCGACCCGGACCTGGGCCGGTCCGCCGAGATCCTCTGGGCCCTCGACCGCGCCGGTGCCGACGTGGTGGAGGTCGGCGTACCGTTTTCAGACCCGCTGGCGGACGGCCCCGTGATCCAGCGCGCGTCGGAGCGGGCGCTCGCGGCGGGTGGCACATTGACCAGCGTCCTGCAGTTGATTGCGAAGGCGCGAGCCGGTCTCCGGGCCCCGGTGGTGCTGTTCACCTACGCGAACCCAGTGTTCCGCATGGGCGCAGAGCCGTTCGCCGCGCGCGCCGCCGCGGCCGGCGTGGACGGGGTCCTGGTGCTCGATCTCCCCATCGAAGAAGCAGGGCCATTGCGTCAGACGATTGTCAATGCCGGCATGGACCCCATCTTCTTGCTCAGCCCGACCACCACCGACGACCGCCTGCGCCAGGCCGCCGAGCTGGGGCGAGGATTTCTGTACGGGATCTCACGGCTCGGCGTCACCGGAGCCCGCGACCAGGTCGCGTCTGGCGCCAGCGCGCTGGTGGCGCGTATCCGCGCCGTGTCATCGTTGCCGGTAGCGGTCGGATTCGGGCTGTCCCGGCCGGAACATGTGCGAGAAATCGGGAAGTGCGCCGATGCCGCCGTCGTCGGCAGCGCCCTGGTCAACATGATCGCGCAGGCAGCTGACTCCGAGGACCTGATTCCAGCGGTCGAACGCTACGTCGCGTGGCTGCGGCGTGACATCGATCGTGGGGCACGGGGGGCCACGACAGTCGCATGACGTCAGAACGGGAACCCACCACGGGTGCGGATCGCGCGGAGGTTGATAGACAGATCACGAAGATACGCCAGCGTATGGATTCGCTCGACGCCAGGCTGGTGGCCCTGCTCAACGAACGGGCCAGCTGCGCGAAAGAGATCGGACTGTTGAAGGACACGGTCGGCCTGGCGGTGTATCAGCCTGACCGGGAGATCGAGGTCCTGAACCAGGTCCGTGCCCGCAACGAGGGCCCACTCAACGCCGAAGCGATTACGCGCGTGTTCGAACGGATTATTGACGAGGCCCGGCGCCTCGAGCGCTCGACGGATTGAGCCTCGAGGTGACAAGAAGGGACGGTGAGTCATGGTTGTCGTGATGGAAGAACGCGCGAGCGAGGAGGAGGTGCAGCACGTGATCGCCCAGCTCACGGACAGAGGGTTCGACGTGCACCGCTCGACCGGGCAACTCCGCAGCGTACTGGGAGCCGTTGGCGGCAACCGCGCATTCGACATCAGGCTCATCGAGGTCATGGACGGCGTGCATGAAGTGCTGCGCATCACGGAGCCGTACAAGCTCGCGAGTCGCACCTTCAAGCCTGAGGACACCGCGGTGTCGTTCGGAGACTTTCGCGTGGGCGGCGACGAAGTGATCGTCATGGCCGGTCCCGGCTCCGTCGAGACGGAAGAGCAGATCGCGGCCTCCGCGGTCGCGGTGAAAAAGGCCGGCGCGAAGGTCCTGCAGGGGGGCGCGTTCAAGCCACGCAGCTCACCCTACAGCTTCCAGGGGCTTGGCGAAGCGGGACTGCGCTTGATGCGTGCCGCCGCCGACGCCGAGGGGCTGAAAGTGGCCTCGGAAGTAATGGACGTCACCCACATCGAACTGGTCTCGCGCTACGCCGACATCCTGCAGGTCGGCGCCCGGAACATGCAGAACTACACGCTGCTTCGGGAGCTGGGTCAGAGCCGCACCCCCATTCTCCTCAGGCGCGGCATCTCAGCCACGATCGAGGAATGGCTGCTCTCGGCGGAATACATCCTCGCGGGCGGGAACTCCGACGTCATGCTGTGCGAGCGAGGCATCCGTACGTTCGAGGGTTACACCCGGAACACGATGGACATCTCGGCCATCCCCGTCGTACAGAAACTGAGTCACCTGCCGGTGGTCGCCGACCCGAGTCACGGCACCGGTCTGCGCGACCATGTGGCGCCGATGGCCCGTGCGGCACTTGCGGCCGGCGCCGACGCCCTGATCATTGACGTACACCCGGACCCGGACCGCGCGCTGAGCGACGGCGCTCAGTCGATCTTCCCCGCGCAGCTCGACCGGCTGATGGCGGAACTTCGAATCATCGCCCCGGCGATTGGTCGGAGTATCTGTCTGGACCCGGTGGCCAGCCGAGGCTGGGCGCCACCGGCGGAAACCGCCCACTAGTATCCGAGGAACACGCCGCATGTCGGATCCACCTCGTATCCTGCCGGTCATTCAGCCGGGAACCGGTGACGGGTCACCGCCGCCCTTCGACAAGGTGGCGATTGTCGGGCTGGGTCTCATTGGTGGCTCGATTGCGCTCGCCGTCAGACAGCAGTGGCCGTCCGCCCTCGTGATCGGGGTCGACCGAAAGGACGTGCTGGAGAAGGCGATGCTGCTGCATGCGATCGATGTGGCGGCCGACGACCCTGTCGTGATGGCCGAGGCCGACCTCGTCATCCTGGCTGCGCCGGTCGAGCAGAACATCAACATGCTGGCCGAGCTGGACCAACATGTCGCGACGCCGGCGGTCGTCACGGACGTTGGGAGCACCAAGCGGACCACGGTTGACGCGGCTCGACAGCTGCCCTCCAGATTGACGTTCGTGGGCGGGCACCCGCTGGGCGGCGCCCCGCGTGGCGGCATCGAGCACGCCCGCCCCGACCTGTTCCAGAAACGTCCGTGGCTCTTTACGCCGGATGGCGAGTCGGCAGCCTCGACCCTCGAACGGCTGTGTGGGTTCGCCAGTGCCCTGGGAGCCGAACCGCACACGATGACTCCCGACGAGCACGACCGCCTGCTGGCGCTGGTCAGCCACTTGCCCCAGTTGACCGCCAGCGCGCTGATGCACGTTGTGGGCACCGGGGCAGGGGAGCGTGGCCTCGCACTCACCGGACGGGGCCTGTTCGACTCGACGCGACTGGCGTCGAGTCCGGCCGACATCTGGCGCGATATCTGCCGCTCGAACGCCGACGCCATCGGCGACGCCCTCGATCTGTTGATCGACGAGCTCCGGTTACTGCGCCAGGACCTCGACTCGAGCACGGAGTTGGAACGGGTGTTTCAGTCGGCCGGCGACTGGCGGGCCAGGCTGGCGAGTGTGCGCCCGACCCGTCACGACGCGTGACCCGCCAACCGGGTGTGCGTCTGCCGGCCTCTGTGCTGCGGGACATCGTCGCGCACGCCCGCCGGACCGCCCCTGAAGAATGCTGTGGGCTCCTTCTCGGGTCCGCCGGCAACACCGGTTCCACCGGATCGCCACTCGATGTCGAGGACGCAGATGTCCAGGTCGAGGGCAGTGTCCCCGCGCGCAACCTGCGTCGCAGCCCGACGCGCTACCTCGTCGATCCGGCGGATCACTTCGCCGCCATCCGGACCGCGCGGCAGCAGGGGCGCGCGGTGATCGGCGCCTATCACTCCCACCCTGCGGGCCCACCCGACGCCTCGGCGACGGACGAGCGCGAGGCGTCGGACACCGACTTCCTCTACGTGATCGTGTCGGTCGCCACCGGGGCCGCGAAGGTGTTTCGCCCGTCGGCCGGAGGGCTGCGAGAGATGCTGCTGACGATCGGACCGGACGCGTAATTCGACGCTACTCGCCCTGAATCGTGATGGCAGTGCGTGAACTGTCGACGACGTCATCGCCGCGTTTCAAGCTGAGACGAATCTCGTAACGGCCCCCGGTGTCGAAGGAGTGCCGCCTCGAAAAACGGCGACGAATCTCACTGACGCCAGGCTCATACGGGTCACAGTCGAAGATGCTCTCCGAGATGGTGCCGTCGTCCCAGTCCCATTCCGCGCTCACGCAGTAATAGCGTTCGTCGTCGTCGGCACCGCCGCGGAGACGACCGGTGAACAGGACCTCCGCCGGCGCGAACTCCAGGTTGGAGGCGGCGCGCAGTAGTAACTCCGGACGCTCGTGGTCCTGGGCCTGCACGCCCGCTGGAAACGAGGCGACGCCGGCCAGGCACGCCACCACCACGGCAATCCCTGCGGCCTCTACGTTTCGAGATACCCTCACCCTGCGATTGTAGATCGGGACCGCGAAACAGCGCATGCGGGCGGGATGCCCCGCTGCGGACGTCGGCTGGGGCTCACGGTGGGCGGACACGCCGGTTCGTCTCGACCACATCGGGCCGTCCTGGGC
>CALBET010000678.1 GCA_937888665.1 uncultured Acidobacteriota bacterium | reverse complement strand
GTATCGCCAAAGAGAACCTGGCGCGATTCATCCGCCGAAACCATGGAGGCGGTGCCGGCAAACAGCGTCGCCGCGAGTGAAATAGAAAGAAGAGACCCGCACGACGAAATGCGCGCAACGCGCTTGCTGGTGATCACTTTAGACGGCCGCTCCACCACGTTCGCCGGTGCGGATGCGCACGGCTTCTTCAAGAGGAAGGACGAAGATCTTGCCATCGCCGATTTTGCCTGTGTTGGCGGCGCCTATAATGGCGTCGATCACGGGCTGGGCCTGGTCGTCTTCGATCACGATTTCGAGCTTGATCTTCGGAAGGAAGTCCACGACGTACTCGGCGCCGCGATAGAGCTCCGTGTGGCCCTTCTGTCGGCCGAAGCCTTTGACCTCGGTCACGGTCAGACCTTCGACGCCGATCGCGCCGAGCGCCTCTTTGACATCGTCGAGCTTGAAAGGCTTGATGATCGCTTCGATTTTCTTCATGGCGAGCGGGCTCCGTATCTCTGCTTCATCCCCGCCGAGGCGTTTCGCGATGGGGAAGTTGACTCTTGACTGCACGCCGCGTGATCTATGAGATTTTATTGAGCAAGATGCCAAGACCGACTGAAAGGCACTCGTCCTATTCGAATTCGTTCGGCCCTACCCGCGGGCGGTGTGCAGGATTCGCACGGTACCACACCCCAATGGGCCCGTTGGACGGTTTGCGCGCGTGCACCGGACCTCGCGTTTGGACTGCGCAGCGACAAAGGGGGCGGGAGTTTTAGACACCCAACCGTCGCTCATGCGCGCCGAATACTGCACACTTTCGAGGCAGCACTGCCCATGACTTGGGCAGCATGCTGCACAGGTGGGCAGTCGGGACCGCGATTGTTTTCGACTCGAGGCGGCGAAACCTCGCTGAGATCGCGGTGTGCATAGTTCAGCTCAGCATTCCAGCTTATTCGACGCCGCCATAAGTTGGCCCGCCATTTGCAATCTCTACTAGGGAACCGACGAAGCCCCGCGTTCTCGCTTGCTTCGCCGATTGGTTCGCACCCCCCCCGAAAGGAACTCGATGCACACCGTCGAGGGACGACCCGATAGAGAGGCAATCATGGACTTGAACAGCACGAGCAGCAGCCCAATCCCCTCCGATCACCTCGAAGAATTCAACCGCTTCGTCAAGACCTCCGCCGGCGAGGGCACCACGGCAAAAGGGCCTCAGACTCTCAAGGCCTGGCTCGACCTCGCCGAGTCCTACCGAATCACGCAGGCGCTTCGGCAATGCCGCGGCAACCGCTCCGCCGCCGCGCGTCTGCTCGGCATCGGCCGCCGCACTCTCTACGCCAAGTTGGACAAGCTCGGGCTCGCAGCGTCCGCACGAGCTCTCTGAGTTTAACCTCGAGCCCGCACGCCTAACAACGAAACGCAGACACGCTTCGAGACAAGACTCAAAACAAGAAAGGGCGCGACGTCGTAAGACGCCGCGCCCTTCTCTTTTTCAAACAACCCCGAGCGCAAGCGCCTGGGACTCAAGCATTAGAACTCGTAGTACATCTGAACCAACGCGACGAGCGCGTCGTCCTTGTATTCGTTTCCACCGCGACCATCGGAGATACGTACTCCTTGGCCTTCGAGGACGTTGTCATAACGAAGCTCGAATCGTCCGACGAGACCCTCCGCCAGGGTTCGATCCACCGTACCTGTCACGGTCATATATTCGAGATCTTCTCCCAACCCATCAGCATCGTAGGTCAGGTACTCGATTCGTGTGGCAATGCCCATGTCGTCGGAGATCGCGAACCGACCCGCACCAGAAATACCGTGCGTGTTGCTTGAGACGGTGTCTTCCCCGTTGGTGTGCTTCCAGTCGTAGTTGACCCACAAGCTCAGGTTGTCAGTCGGATCAGCCGACAGGACTACGTCAACCAGGGACACCTGGCAGTTGCTGGCCTGAAGGGCAGCTGGGGTGATCCCGCATTCCGAGACATCGGCGTCGCCGATGATGCCGCCGACGTTCAGACCGAAGGCGTCGCCTGAATAAGAGATCTGTCCGACGTACGCTTTGTCGTTGTCGCCCGAGAGGCCTGTATCGCTGTACACGTCGTTGACCACACCGACATGGAAACCGATCTCGTCTGTGATCTGAGTCGTCAATGTTACGCCGTTGTAAGTCACGGGCTGGAGGCCGAACACCGCCCCCTGCGTGATGAAGAAGTTGCCATTCGTCTGCACGACCTCCGCGCCGAGCACCGTGCCGAGCCGACCCAGGTCGACCTGAACGCCGTTGCCCACCGGAGCGAGGTAGCTCACGTAGCCGGAGTAGAGATAGGGCGTACCCGTGTTGTTGTTGGTGGAGCCCTGGTTCACGGACGAAGCGCCGGTCGCGAACTCAGCGTGGAAGCCGCCGCGGCTCTCATCCGTCGGCGCCTTGTCGACTGTCAGCCAGATCTGATCAACCTGGAAGGTGTTGGCGTTGGGATTCTTGAAGAGTTGTCCGGGGTTACCTGAGCCGAGACTCCCCACGGAGACATTGCCACCCCGAGGATCATTCGACTTGATCAGACGGTGGTTGTAGCTGGCCGCCGCGACGCCGGAGACGTCGACGGATTCGAAGAAGCTACCGACGGCGGACCGAAGGCCCTGGTCGGAGGCATCAACAAGGCCTGCATCAGTGAGCAGCGACTGCTGCTCGTCAACGGTGGCTCGAGCAGTGCGCAGGTCGTCGGAGGTCGCTTCGAGGCGATCCTCCATTTCCGCCATTCGCTGCTCCATGAGCCGGAACTGCTCTTGGACCTGGTCGGCGGAGGCCACCGAGGCCACGAGCACAACACTCGCAACCGCCGTGACTACGGTGATCAAATTGGAACGCATTGGGTATCTCTCCTAGTCGGTTGTCGGACTCTCCACTCGAACCGCGCGAGATCCCGAAAATCGGGGCCCCGCGGCGGCTGCGAGGGAATTGAAGACGACCCGTGGGCCGCCACTCCTTCGTCGGTAGACCAAGGTTGAATCGTTTTTGGTGGGGTTTCTGCCACCTCGGTAGAGCAAGTGTTGTGCCGATCCGAATCGGCACAAATTTCTTCTGCACCACGGCTCTGGACGCGCGCAGTCTCGCCCTCGCACTCCAGCCTATGAGGGGATGCCTGGAATCGCGCCATCTGCTGCGCGTCTGCGAGGCAGGCGGGCCACTCCCTACGCAGTGCACCAATCCGCACAGTCGGGTCGCCACAAGGCGGCACCACGGGCAACGAAGTCGTCCGCTCGGCGGGCACGCGAACAGAGTGTCGCGGGGCGAAA